>CBDUYZ010000231.1:0-4606 GCA_965371575.1 uncultured bacterium | reverse complement strand
ACGACTTGGGCCCGGTCGACCCCGGGGTTTCGCCTGATCCGCCGTACCAGACCATCGGACACCGCGATGGAACCCGTCTCGGCGAAACCGCCGTGAACCACGTTGACGGCAATGCGGTCGGGGTTACCGATGCGGCGCACCTCGAAAGAGCCCGGACCGCTCAGATCCAGCACGACCCGCGTATGATCGGGAGCAGTGAAATGGCGGATCCGGACGATGTCCGGAGCGGATGCGGCGAAGGCGGCTTCTGACGGCCACCCGCAGACCAGACAGGACAAGAGCACAATGACGGGCAAGGGGACACAGGCAAGTCGGGCAAATATGTCAAGTCGGGGAACACCGGCAGTGTCGCCCCAAAACCTGATACTGTTGCGGACAGGGAACCATCCTGACAGACACATGGTATTCTGCTCCTTCGACCCGCGCGAATCTCGAAAAAGGGTATACTCCAGCTTCGACTCCGTTCGAGACTGCGAACATACCCATCCAGTGATAAATTACCATAAAACCACGCCTGACCCCAAGAAGAATATCGCCGGCTGGGAAGGCCTGGAAGTTGCCGCTTGAGAAGTTACCCGAACACCAGACGTGGACCTCAGTCCCTGGCTGCGTAGGAATCGAGGATGTAGGACAGAGGATTGACTGGCCGGCCGCCGATCCTGATCTCGTAGTGAAGATGGGGCGCAGAAGACCGTCCGGTATTGCCCGACCTGCCTATGATGTCGCCCCGGGAAACCCGGGCCCCCTTCTTGACCAGCGGCTGATCCAGGTGGGCGTAGACCGAAATCACGTCATTGCCATGATCCACTTTGATCACCCGGCCGAATCCACGTTGCTGCTGGACCACCAAGACAACTCCGTCGCCGGTCACCCGGACCGGAGTCCCGACCGGCACGGAAAAATCGAGGCCGCGATGAAAAGTCTGTTTGCCGGTGAACGGATCCTGCCGGAACCCGAAACGCGAACTCAACCAGCCGGTGTCAGTGGGACGGATGGAGGGAATTTTCTGTCGGACCAGGGTACGAGCGTTCAAGGTGTCCAGCATGGCCAGATAACCCTGACGCTGGATCTTGGCCTGCCGGAGCATCAGATCCAGATCCACACCCGGCGCTTCCTCCGGACCAAACCCGAAGTGGTCCCGCCCACCCACGCCGGCGGCGAAGGTTTCCTCGTCGATCACCGGCAAATTGATGGCAGCCGCCATCATGTCCTGGACCTCACGAACGCTGTCGATTTCATCGCGCAGCACCAGGACCTGATCCGCCAGTCTGTCGATCGTCCCATTGAGGGCCAGGTTGTCTTTCTGCAACCGGGAGCCGCCCGGCAGCCAACTGTTTCCCGTCCCGATCCCGACTCCATAGAGAACCGCGATCACCGCCAGCAGCATGATGGCACCGGCAGGCAGCAGGAATCTCCAGCGGGGTACCCGGAACTGCCGGGAAACACCGTGATCATCCGGCATATAAAGAAAAGTGTAGCTCTTCTTAAGCTTCATAGACCAACCGCTAATGTTCGGGAACAATACCCCGGGTAGGAAAGTTGATCCGTCAACAAGCCGGATACCCAGGGTTAGAATCGAAGAAACGTGTCGGCAAAAGATGCTCCCCGGCTCAAAGCTTGTCAACAAGGTTCCTGTTTCCCGTCCAAACGGCCGATTACGGCCATTTGGGGGACATCTACGCAAGGAACGGGCCACTGACGGACGCATAGGAGACCAAGAGGAATCGTTGGCTCGGATCAGGTGCCTTGCGGACGGGAAACGAACGGCCCGGACCTTCCCCGCAGGGGAGATCCGGGCCGCAATACACGGTACGGAGAGTTTGTCCGGGCCCTTTTCTAGCAGGCGGTTGAAAAACTGGATCTGGTCGCGTTCGGAGCGCTGATCGGCTGAGTTTTTCAACAGCCTGCTAGTAGTAATCGAAAAGGAGGACCTTGCCCTTGGAATTGCGCAGTTTGGCCAGGGACTTCTCCTTGATCTGGCGGATCCTCTCCCGGGTCAGCCCCATGCGCCGTCCGATCACTTCCAGCGTCTGGGCCTCCTCGAAACTCAGGCCGAAGTACTGGACGATGATCCGGGCTTCCCGCTCGCTGAGGACTGCCAGACATCTGCGCACGTCCTCGCGCAGGCCACGCTGAAGCACTGCGAAATCGGGGGCTTCCTGGCTGGTGTCCTCGATCACCTCGGCCAAGGGGCGGTCGCCACCCTCGAACCCGTCATCCTCGAGAGCCAGCTCTGTCCTGTCGGACCGGAGGGCGTGGACAACGTCAGCCTCGTCCAGGTCTAGCCGCTGGGCGATCTGATCGGGGGTGGGCTGAGGATTGCCCTCGTTCTGAAGGATGGACCGGGTCCGGCTGATCTTGATCAACAGGGCGGTCTGATTCTGGGGCAGACGGATGGTCCGCGACTTGTCCAGAAGCGCCTGCATGATGGATTGGCGAATCCACCACACCGCGTAGGAGATGAACCGGTAGCCACGCTTCTCATCGAAACGGTGGGCCGCTTTAAGGAGCCCCAGATTGCCTTCATTGATCAAGTCCGACAGCATCAGCCCTTGGTTGATGTAGCGCTTGGCCACTGAAACCACGAACCGCAGATTGGCTCTGACCAGACACTGGAGAGCCTCTTCGTCGCCGGCCTTGATCCGCAGGGCGAGTGCGACTTCATCGTCCCTGGTGATCAGGTCGTAGCGGTTGATGTCACGGAAGTAGACCTCGAGGCCCTTCTCGTGCATCGCGGGCAATACATTTCGTCGGCCAGCCATAGGATCCCTCCCTGCCAGCGTGGGGGTTGTCCGTCAATTCTCCAGCCCACCGTGACGGGGCTGGACCGAAAAGTAGTTCTCCATGTTTCCCGTCTTCACGAGAACGGACAGGAGATCGTTGCTGGATGCCAGCAGCATCCGCACCTGGTCATAGGACTCCAGGTCCATGATCTCGTGTCCGGCAATGGAAACCACAACGTCACCCGGGCGGATACCGGCTTCCGCGGCGGGTTGACCATCCGACACCACTACGACCATGACTCCGGTCGTGGCGGTGACGCCAAGCGCTTCCCTGAGGCGAGTCACCCGTGGGTCCCCTCCCTCGATGGAAGCTACCTCCATGCCAAGCCAGCGCGACACCTGCGAGGGGGCCGCCTCTGACTCCTCCTGTATCCATTCAATGGGACGCACCAGGAATCCATTCCGTTTACCGTCCCTGACAATTACGATTTCCACATCCTGGCCGGGGGCCGACCCGGCGACCAGGAACAGGAGCTGCCGCCGGGATTCCACATTCTGCCCCGCATACTCCACGACCACATCACCGGCAGACAAGTTGCCCGCCGCGGCCGGGGAATCGTCCACTATGCTGACGATCCTGACGCCGCTTACCGGCTCGCCGGTAATTTCTTCTCCGACCACCTGGACGACGTCCTCGGTCACAATCCCAAGATAACCCCGAATCACCCGACCATGCTCTTGCAACTGGTGATATATATTCGTCACCAGATTGCTGGGCACCGCGAAGCCGATCCCCTGACCGCGTTGATTGATGGCCGTGTTCACCCCGATCAGCCGGCCCCGAATGTCCACCAGGGGGCCGCCGCTGTTACCGAAATTGATGGAGGCGTCGGTCTGGATGAAGTCCTGGTAACGTGGTGTCAATCCACCGATCTTCAGGTCTCCCCGGCCTTTGGCGCTCACAACGCCGACTGTGAGAGTGCTTTCCAGGTTGCCGAAAGGATTCCCGATGGCGATGGCCCAGGACCCCACTTCCACTTGGTCGGAATCTCCGAATTCGAGAACCGGCAGCTTCCGGCCGGCAGGATCGATCCATAACAGGGCCAGGTCGGTATTGGGATCGGTCCCTCTCAATTCCGCCCGGTATTCCCGCTTTTCACCGCTGAACCGGACGAAAATGGCGTCGGCCCCGTCGATAACATGATTATTGGTGAGGATAAAACCGTCCGGGTCGACGACGAATCCCGAACCGGTTGACGGTGACTCGAACCGGCCGCCCTTGCCCTCCTCATCGGGAAAGAATCTGCGGTACATCTCCTGAAGAGAGCCCGTACCGATGCCCGCATGGGTAGTCGAACGAATGATCCGAATGTTGACCACAGCAGGCCGGACGGCCTTGCTGACGGCGACGAAGGGGGAGTCCGGCAGATTATCGTTTACCGCACCATGCGCCGGACCGGGCTGCAGGGCGCCGAGAAGAACAATCAGACCTGAAAAGAGCAGGACAAACAAAAGAGGCCCCATTAACCCATCGCTTTGACTCCGCAGTGCCAAAGTGACGGGCCGGTATGCCCCTCGTATCAGGTCCTGTCTATACTGCATCACGTTTCACCGTCCGTTGCGAGCGGAAACCGGTGAAGGAGCAATGCTACCCGGGGCTTCCGCAGGGAGGAAATCCCAAGTGTTACAGGGAACAACTAGAGCCTATCCTAAACTTATTGAATTGTCAACCCTCTATTTTAAGGATGTCGCGACTCAATGATAATGTCACATAGTGAACTCATTAGAAATGTCACAATATGGGCCTCCCAAAAGGAGGGCCTGTATGGGAGGACATTTGTTGATGAGCCGCATGGAGTTGAAGCGTAAATCCATTCTGGAAG
>CBDUYZ010000230.1:0-4614 GCA_965371575.1 uncultured bacterium | reverse complement strand
TTCTATTCTGCCTTCTCGTCCTTCCGGTGACCTTCGCCCAAGCCGGCATCCCTGTCATTTGCGGCGAATACCACATGGCCTATCAGGGTCCGGAAACCCTGACCCTGTTGGTCTTCCCCGACGGAGGCGGCGCCCCCCTGAGCCAGGCCCTCCTCCCGTGGGGAGACAGGGAGGACGCGACCATCACCATGAACATGTGGGATGTCGGCGAAAACCCGATCGCCTATTTTCCAGCGGAGGATATGTGGCTGGAGTCCCGGGATAATGGGCTCGTCCCCTGTATGGGCGGCACCATCGCCGACTCCAACACCGACGCCTCAGGATCCACCACCTGGGCCGCACCGCTCCACGCCGGAGGACACAGCGAAGCGCTTGCCGATGTTATCGTCAACGGGTCTATCCTGGGAGACTCCCCCTCGGGCCTGGCTCTCAACTTCAACAGCCCGGACATCAACGGTGACCTGGTCGTGAACTTGGTGGACCTGCAGCTGTTCGCGGTGGACTACCGTTACGGCTACGACTTCCGTTCGGATTTCCACCGGGACGGGGTCATCAACCTCTTGGATCTGTTCTGGATGGTTCAGGCCTTCGGCGCGAATTGTCCCTGACCGACGGCGGTCCGGAACCCTCCTGATCAGCCGGCGGCCTGCTCGGCGATGATGCCGTCCGCAGCTTGAAGAGCTTTATCCAGGGCCGCAACATCCGGCATGCCCGCCTGGGCCATGTTGGGCCGACCGCCTCCCCGGCCGCCTCCCGCCGCAGCGATCTCCTTGACCAGATTCCCCGCGTGAAGACGCTTTGCATCCACCAGATCAGCCGTCACGGTGACCAGCAGAGTGGCCTTTCCTGCCAGGTCCGTCGCCAGGACCACGACCCCCCCGGAACCCAGCTTGTCGCGCACATGGTCGCCCAGCTGCATGAAGGTGTTTTTGTCCTCGGACGACACCAGCGCGGTAACCACCTTCAGACCGGCCACCTCGCGAGGAGCGCTGAGAACGTCGGCGAGTGAGGCGCGCGCCGAGTCTTGCTGGTTCTTCGCCAGTTCCCGACGCAGTTCATCGCGCTCACTGATCAAAACAGCTGTCTGTGCGGCCAAAGGGCCTCCATCGGCGCGCAGCAGGTCTCCGATTTCCCGCAACTGGTCCCTTTCCTCCGCCGACCGGGCCAACGCGATCTCCCCGGTCACCGCCTCGATGCGCCGGACGCCCGCCGCCACACTGCCTTCGCCGAATATGCGGAACAGGCCCACGTCTCCCGTACGGCGGCAGTGGGTTCCCCCGCAAAGTTCGCTGGAATAGACCGGCCCGGAATCCTCCTGTTGTCCCGGTGCGACAAGGTCGCCCCCATGAATCTCGATCACGCGAACCCGTTTCCCGTACTTCTCCCCGAACAGGGCCATGGCGCCCCGGTCCCTGGCTTCATCGAGCGGAATGTCCTCGTGACACAGTACGGCGCGGTTGGAAAGAACCGCCTCATTGACCTGTTTTTCGATCAGTCGCATTTCCTCGGCCGTGACTGCCTTGTCGTGGCGGAAGTCGAAGCGCAGGCGATCCGGGGCCACCACGCTGCCGGCCTGTTCCACGTGGTCGCCCAGCACGTCGCGCAGGGCGGCATGCAGAAGATGGGTAGCGGTGTGGTTACGCACAACTCCCAGCCGATGGGCCTTATCCACGCGCAAATTGACCCTGCCGTCGGCGCGGAACATCTTCACCAGTTCGTCCGCGGCTCCGGAAACAACAGCCACGGAGCCCTCTTCCGAAGCGACGGCCCCCAGCACGTCCAGAACCGTCACGCCACCGCCCGCCTCGACCGTTCCCACATCGCCTACCTGCCCCCCGGCTTCCGCGTAGAACGGGGTGCGGGGAAAAAGGAGATGGGACAAGGGTAGGTCCTGGTCATCCCTGCCTGCGGCCCGGACCGCCACGACTTCGGTGTCGTCGCTCAAACTGTCGTACCCGGTGAAAACGACCTTGAATCCCGCCAGGCTCCGCGCCGGATCGACCGGCTGCCAGGGCGAGATTCCCTCCCTGAACCGGTTTTCCCGCCGACTCTGTGTTCTCTGCTTCTCCATGCAGGCCTGGAAACCTTCGCGGTCCACGGTGAAGCCGTCCTCGTCGGCGACGATCACGGTCAGGTCCAGCGGAAAACCGAAGGTGTCGTGCAGTTTGAAAGCCTCTTCACCCGTCAGGGAGGTGCGCCCCGCGGATTTCATGAGGTCCTTGAACTCACCGTATACCTGCAGCCCGGCCGCGAGAGTCCGGCTGAAGCGCATCTCCTCCTGACGGATCACCTCCAGCACGCGGTTCCGACGTTCGGCCAGTTCGGGATAAGCTTCGGTCATCTCATCCATGACCAGGGAGGCCACCTCATACAGGAACGGCTCCTCCACACCCAGCAGATGGCCGTGCCGGGCTGCGCGACGCAGGATCCGGCGCACCACGTAACCGCGACCTTCGTTGGAAGGAATGGCCCCGTCGGTGATGGTGAAGGTCACGGCCCGGGCGTGGTCAGCGATTACCTGCATGCTGATCCGGTCCTCACCCTCGGGACGGCGGCCGGAGATTTCCGCCATCTTCTGGATGAGAGGCATGAAAAGATCCGTGTCGTAGTTGCTTCTCTTGCCCTGGACCACGGCCACCAGGCGTTCGAAACCAAGCCCGGTGTCCACGCTCTTGATGGGCAGGGGATCGAGGGAACCGTCCGTTTGCCGGTCAAATTCCATGAAGACGTGATTCCACAACTCCAGCCACCGGTCGCAATCGCAAACCCCCACGGCGCACCCGCCGGGGTGGTCGCACTTCATGTCCTGACCCTGGTCAAAATGGATTTCCGTGCAGGGGCCGCAGGGCCCGGTGTCGGCCATGGACCAGAAATTCTCCTCGTCACCCTTTTCCAGATCACCCAGCCGGAAAATCCGCCCGGCGGGAAGCCCCACTTCCTTTTCCCAGATGGAAAAGGATTCATCGTCGTCCTTGTAGACCGATACCCAGAGCTTGTCCTTGGCCAGACCCATGGTTTCGGTGAGGAACTCCCAGCCCCAGAGAATCGATTCCTTCTTGTAATAGTCGCCAAAGGACCAGTTTCCCAGCATCTCGAAGAAGGTGTGATGGCGGGCATCCTTGCCCACCTCTTCCAGATCATTATGTTTGCCCGATACGCGCATGCACTTCTGCACCGAGGCCGCCCGTTTGTAGTCGCGGTGCTCCAGGCCCAGGAACACGCCCTTGAACTGGTTCATACCCGCGTTGGTGAAAAGGAGGGTGGGATCATCCCGGGGCACAAGGGTGGACGACGGCACGACCCGGTGCTGGCGCCGGGCAAAGAATTCCAGGAAACTCTCGCGGATTTCTTTGGCTTTCAATATTCTGCTCCTGTCCGAAAAAATCCGGATTTCTTGTACACTTAGCCGCGGATCCGCCGAAACACAAATATGGTACAGGATTACCTCTTAATGGACATCTGCCATCTTGAAGTTTAAACGGCGCGGAAGGCAAGGTCAACCTGCGCCGTAATGGGGGCCAAGGCGGACGGACGGCCTACGGCCGACCAAGAACCAAAAGGTAATCATGCGGAATTCCCTGCATTTTGCGGTTTCCTTCCTGCTGTGGATCCTCTTCGGCTATTACTGGTATGTGGTGTTCGAGCGACAGATCAGCCGGGAAAGCCTCCAGCCCCTGGGCATCCTGACCGGAATCACTGTACTGGGCCTGGCGATCACCCTGTGGTGGATCGCCCACAACAAACGCATCGCCGAAAAGGGAAAGCGAAAGACCCTGATGCCCGCGCGGGCCGAGCCCTTCGAGTGTGACAACCTGGGCCGGCCCATCGCCGCCCCCCCCATGGCCCTGCTCAAGACCGCCGCCAGAATGACCGTCAGCCTGGATGACCAAGGCAACAAGGTCTACACCATCGATCAGGAGGGCCGGGTCTGATGGACCTCTATTCCCTTCTGGTGCGGTTCGAGGCCTCGTATTTCTATCTGGCCCTATTGTCCTACTTCGCCTGGTATCCCCTGGTCACCAGCGTGATGTGGATCTTCACCTCCATCCTGTTCTTTCGGCAAAAGGAGATCGGGGAAACCGACTTCTACGATGCGGTCGTCGCCGACGACTCCCAGCCCATGGTGTCGTTCGTCATTCCGGCCTATAACGAGGAGAATAACATCGCCGCCACGCTGACCGGCGTGCTCGAGGTCAATTACGCCAATTTCGAAGTCATGGTCATCGATGATTGCTCAACCGACGGCACCCTGGCCGAGATAGAGCCTTTCCTGGCCGACCCGCGGGTCCGCCTGTTGTGCAAGCAGGTCAACGAGGGCAAGGCCATGGCCCTGAACGACGCCATCCCACTGACCCGGGGGGAACTGCTTTTAGTCATGGACGCCGACGCCATCCCCATCCCGGACGTGCTGAAGTATTTCGTGCCCCATTTCCGCTTCCCCCGCTGCGCGGCCGTGACCGGCAATCCTCGGGTCGCCAACCGGGACAGCTTTCTGGCCAAACTGCAATCGATCGAATTCGCCTCGATCATCTCCCTGATGCGCCGGGCCCAACGGATCTGGGGTCGGATCATGACGATGAGCGGGGTGGTCGGCATCTTCCGCCGCACCGCCCT
>CBDUYZ010000229.1:0-4623 GCA_965371575.1 uncultured bacterium | reverse complement strand
TCGATGGTGCCGGTGGTGGCGTCCACTTCGTTGTCGACGTAGTCGATCACTCCAGCGTGGGGATAGCCCGACTCATTGGCCAGTGCCACCTGCGCTTTGATGTGATCCTTTTGGGCGGCCTGGACTCCCCCCTCCGGGCGGCCAGTCAGATAATCCAGGACCTTCGATTCGGGGGCATGGAAGTAGACATAGATGGGTTTCAGCTTGTTGACTCTGGTCAACTTCGTTGGCCCGTCCTGTCCGACCAGATTCCCCGCGTCCACGAGCCGGCGGCTCACCACCCCGTCGATGGGCGAAACGATGTCCGTGTAACTGTAATTCAGCTCAGCCTCGGCCAGGTTGGCCTTGGCCAGACTGACTGCGGCAATGGCCATGTCCCGATCGGCCCGCGCCCGGTCCACATCCATCTCGCTGACTGCCCGGCTCTTGCTGGCTTTTTCGATACGTCTTAGCTCGGTCTCCGCCCGCTGAAGATCGGCCTTCGCCGAAGCTTCGCTGGCAACCGCGGCGTCGCGCAGGGCCTGATACCTGGTTTTTTCGATGGTGAAGAGCAGGTCACCCTTCTTGACATTGCTGCTGGGTTCGAAATCCACTGTTTCCAGGGTGCCGGCCACCCGGGCCACCACATCCGCGGATTCGACGGCACGGCTAAACCCGGTGAAGATCGAGTATTCCCGCACGGTGGAAACCGTCGGTTTGCCGACCGTCACCGGAGGGGCCTGCCTCGCCGGCGGTTCCTTGGACCCGCATCCGGCCAGGCCCAGCACCAGAATCATGAATCCGCCCAGCAGAACCGATCGCCTGGCAGTGGTCATTCCAACCTTTGCTGTCATCTGTTCATCCTTTGGGGAAAAAACCTGATGCATCATTGATCGACCTCTTCTTCATCGCCGCCATCATTTGCGGCCACGGTATCTTCTTCGACGGGAAGGTCGGGGTCAGGGTCGTCCAGCGACCACCCACCGCCCAGGGCCCGGTTCAGGTTGACGAGATTGGTGTAGACCTGTCCCCGCGAGGACGCGAACGAATCCTGCTGGTCGAACAGGACCCGCTGGGCATCCAGATAACTCTGGAAATCGGTCAGCCCTTCGACGTACTGGGTGTGGACCAGTTCCACGGACTGTTGCGATGCTTCGACGGCGATCTGCAGCAACCCCCGGCGAATATCTTCCTGCCTGAGGGCCACCAGGGTGTTTTCCACTTCGGCCAGGGCGTTCAGGACAGTTTTTTCATAACCCGCCAGAAGCTGTTCGGTTTTGGCTTCTTCGGCTTTGATCTGGCCACGGATCTTGCCCCCGGTGAACAGATTCCATCTTACCCCCGGAACCAGGGACCACCCGAAGTGGCCGCTCTTGCCCAGGTCGCCGAACTGGTTGGCCTGAAGCGTCATGACCCCGGCCAGGGAAAAGCTGGGATACAGGTCGGCCGTGGCCACCCCGATGAGCGCGGTCTGGGCAGCCAGTTCGCGCTCACTCCTTCTCACATCAGGCCGGCGGCGGAGCAGTTCCGCCGGCAGGGAAAGGGTCATATCGAGTTCCGCTTGGGGATATTCCCTGGGTGGCATCAACAATTCATCCAGCGAACCGGGGGTCTGGGCCAACAGAATGGCCATCCGGTTGAGTGATCTTTCAAGCACCGCTTCCAGTAACGGGATGGCGGCTTCGGTATTGGCCAGGTTGGACCGCGCGCGGGTCACGTCCAAAAGCGGGACCAGTCCCGCGTCCTCCCGGGCAGTGACGATATCCATCGTCTCCCGCTGGCTTTCCACATTGTCCCGGGCGAATTCAAGACGAAGTTGGGTGGTCCGGACATCGACATAGGTCACCGCAACCTCGGCCTGTAGGGAAACCATCACGTCGCGGTAATCCTCGATCGAGGCCTGAACCCGCGCTCCGGTCGCTTCACGTGTGCGGCGGATGCGGCCGAAGACATCGATCTCCCAGCTCGCGCCCAACCCGAATTCCCAGTTGTTGCTGGGGTTGCCGCCCCCAATACCGGCAATGGGCCCCAATGGCGTGTCCTCACCGATCTCGGTCCTGGTGAGCGAAAGATCAGTGTACACCTGGGGATAATAGTCGCCGCCGGCGATCTGGTGGTAGGCCCGCGCTTCGCGTATCCTGCCGATGGCCTGGGCCACGTCCAGATTGGCCACCTGGGCCCGGACCATCAGGGTGTCCAAGAGGGTGTCACCGAAGGCGGTCCACCATTCCTTGAGGACGGAACTCGAGTCGGCGATGTCTGCGGCCGCGGCATTCTGCCAGGCGTCGGGAACAGCCTCTAGTTCAGGAGTTTCATAGTCCGGCCCCACCGCGCAGCCTGCCGCCACAAGCAGCATTCCGCCTATGACCACCGGGATGATCCAGGGGCCTTGCCATCCGAAATTTCGGGTCATCATGGTGAAAATCATTCTCTTGTTGGAAAGTCGAAAAAACACATGGCCTCGGTTCGACCATGCCTGCGCTCTCCGGAATTTCGTGATGGAAAGTGTTTTCGATACTCCCACCAATATCCATTCCGCGGCAAGTCTATCAGAAAACACCTTCAGCCTCAAGAAACAGGATTTTTTTCGAGATTATTCGCCCGTTTTCCGTTTCCAAGCGACCTGTTGCAGTAACCGGATTACATCCTGGTTTTCCGGAGCCAGCACGGCAGCCTTGAGCAGATCGGCTTCCGCCTGGTCGAGGTTGCCCGCGTACATGTTCATAAGACCCCTGTTGTACCAGACCGTCGCCGAGTCGGGATCGAGTTCGATGGCCGTGGCCAGAGCCCTTTCGGCCCCGGGGCCGTCGTCGACCATTATCAGGGCCAGACCCAGGTCTCTCCACGCGCCTGCGTTTTCCCCGTCCAGTTCCACCGCCCTGCGGAGATGGGGGATGGCTCTTTGCGGTTGTTCGTCGACCAGGATCAGGTGCCCCATTTCCGACTCCACCCTGGCATCCTCTACGCCCAGTTCCTGCAACCACTTCGCGGCCCGCTGAAAATCTTCCAGACCCCTGTCTTCCTTGCCTGTCCGGGCAAAAACGATCCCGCGCGCGCGTAAGGCCCAGGGTTTGTCCTCGTTCAAACGGATGCAGATCCCCGCGGAATTGACCAGAAGTCCTCCCCAGAGGTCCTTTTCAGCCGGGGTGGCCGCCTGATCGAACCGTTCCAGGACATAAGCCGAATAGGCCGACCGCGATCCGGTCACGTAGTAGCGTCCGAAGGCCAGCCACACTGGCTGCTGACTGGACCGCCAGCGTGGATCCAGCCGATCGTGGGAAATTTCAATCAGACAGGATGTGTCCTCGAATGGCAATTCGGCCCTGGATTCCCGGTACCAGCGCCGGGCGTATGACCATTCTCCCACCCGTTCGGCGGTCAGCCCCATGTCCCGCCAACATTCAGCCGCATGTTCTTCTTTGGGACGCAAATCCAGAAAATACTTGAAGGCCTCCCGGTTCCTGCCCCAGGACCGGTCCAGGTTGGACAGGATCCAGGCCGTGTCGGTTTTGAAACCACGGGTCCGCTGTATGTCGCCGGCAATCTCATGGGCCTGCGAGCGCTTTCCCAGGCTCGCCACCAGTACTCCCTGCACCTGCAGAGCCAAGGCGTTGCCCGGTTCGAGTTGCGTGGCGGCCTTGGCCCATCTGAGGCCCTCGTGGTACTCGGCCCGGTCGTAATGCAACCAGGCGCGCAGGATGCCCGTGCGCAGGGCGGCGTCTTTCTTGTACATCCGTGACCGACCCGACAGATCGGAATCCTTGCGCCCCAGCTTGCGCACCGCCGCTGCGGCGTTGTCCAGGCAGGCCTCCGTCCGCAGGTTGTCTCCTACCCAACGCCATATCTTGGCCAACCGGAGCCAGATTTCCGGATCATCGGGCGCAAGACCCGCCGCATTGGCCAGGGCCTGTACCCTGTCTTTGGCCTTGGGGGCTTTACGGGCTCTTTCCAGCCAGACATCCGCCTGGGTACGCCGCGCTTGCCGCCGAGCCGATTCCAGGGCGAGGAATTCCTCGATTCCCAGCGAGTCCTCCTGGGCCGAAAATCCCGCACCGCCCGGGTCCAGACACTCTTCAGAAGAGGATCCAGCGCACCCTGCCAGGTTCAACGGCAAGGCGGCCACCACCAGCAGAAGAATCACCGGAACCGCCCGCCGAAAAAAAACCCACCGCCTTGACCAGGCGGTGGGGAAATCTCGAAAGTGTCCCAGATTTCTGCAGGGGTTCACTATGGCTTCCATCCTCCGGGCTTGCCGGCAGCTTATTCCTCCGCCGGAACCGGGTGGGCGATTTCAGCCCAGCGCTCCTCGAAATCGAAGCCCTTGAAAGTGGGGCTTTCCTCGTTATGGCACTTGGTGCAGGCTTCCTCGGATTTGTCTATCAACAGGCCGGCTGCCTTGGCCGCCTCGGGATTCGTCATGATCTTCCTGGTTTTAAAATCGGAACCGGGCCCGTGGCAGGCCTCGCATCCGACGCCCTCGGTATCGGCATATTTCCCCTTGGCGCTGACGACAGCCTCGGCGCCCAGGAAAGCCTTTGTGGCGTGACACTTCAGGCAGGCATCCTCCTGCTGGGGATCGCCGAGCCCTTTTTCGGCGGCGATCTTCTTGGACTCCTCCGATGCCAGGGTCTGAAATGCCTTGGC
>CBDUYZ010000228.1:0-4629 GCA_965371575.1 uncultured bacterium | reverse complement strand
CCATGTCCGTTTCGTCCGTGCCGGCCAGTGTCCCCGCCACCTGAATTCCGGTGACGGGACCGGAGCCCACAATTTTCAAGCGTAGGCCCACCTCGCCGCCGGACACGTCCAGCAGCGCCAGGGTGTCAGGGAAAACGAGGCAGAGGATACGCCGGGTGTCGACTTGCCAGAGCAGTGGCGCCGGCCCCCCGCTCAGGCTTTCGCCCACTTGACGGGACCATGTTTCCGAGGGTGCGGCCGTATCAGGCAGGTGGGTCATCCCGACCCGACCGTTCGTGGTTCCCCAGACAAGATCCACGCCGCCGTCCATACGGTCCCACAGGAAGGGTGACCCCGTCAGCGGACCGCCCAAGGCCTGGAAAGCCCCTGCGGGCTTCCCGGGCAAACTCTCCCACGGATCCTGATCCGATTGATTGGCCCACACATGGAAGAGGGCAGCGGGATATTCTTCGTCAGGGGTGTCGGACCAGTCGTCGGGCGCAGCTTCGGCGAAAATCAAGACCTGCTGAGTTCCCCCGTACAGTGCGACCGGGGTCAGGGATTCGGTGACGATTCCCCTCGGTCCGGGCGAACCGCCGGCTGCCTGGGCCTCGGTCGGTCCCACGGGTGGCAATTCATGGGGAAAACCGGGCCCCACCATGCCCTGGTCAGCCTTGAACTTCATCACGCTGGCGGTGGCACTGGTGCGCGGCCCGATCTCGCTGAGGGACAGCCCCGACCAGGACCGGTCGAAATTGCGGCTCGACGGAGATCCTTCCACGTAGAGGTCCTCGAACCCGGTGGGATTCCTGCCCGGCGGGGGTTCGAAACCACCGAAGGGGTCGCGATAGGAACCGTACCAGCCCTGTACATAGGCCTCCAGCACTCCGATATCCTGGATTCCATCGGCTTCGACTAGTTTCAGGCCGTCGTTGTATATGTTGATGGTGTTGTCGTCCAGCCCGGCCTCGATCCGGTCGTTGTTCACGTGCCAGACCAGTAGGCCGCCCGGCGGCATGAAGAAATCGTACAGACCCGAGTTACTCCAGACCCCGTTGCGTTCCCCGGCCAGATACAGAACGACACCTGTGGCTTCATCTATTTCAAAGGCGATCCTGTCGAAGGGCAAGGGCTCATAACGGGGATCCGGCACCCAACGATTTTCCAGCAGAAACCATTCCCTCTGGGAAAGCCCGGCCCGGTACGCCTGGGGATAATCCAGGCTGAAATCACCGATCTCGTCATAAATCGCGTATTGAGTACGGGGCACACCCACGGCGGGCAACCGATAGTCGTCTTTTCGGCCGTCGAGCTCCCCCATCTCCAGCCAGCCGAGGAACCACTTGCTCCAGGCCGAAAGAGAGGGCGGCAGGACCCCGGTGGGTTCGATGACGAAGGTGTCGCCAGGAGCGACGACCGTCCCCATGGCAACCGGCAGGTTGGTGCCCGAATCCATCAGGTCCCAGATGCCGACCGAGGGCAGTCCGGAGTAGGTGCTGTAGACATCGACCAGGCCCAGGGCATGACCGAACTCGTGATAGAAGGCAGCAGCGATGCTGCCCGGATAGTCGTCCTGGTTCGTGGTCTCGGGAATGATCGAGCATTCGCTCAACCGACCAGGACCGCCTTCAGGCCCACCGCTGGGGCCGATCAGATCGACCGGCTCACCCAGCGTCACGAAAAAAGTGGGAATATCGTTGGGCGAATCCCCGTTGATGTCGCTCTGCCAGTCGCTGCCCGCGTGAACGAAGATGATGTAGGTGAAGGGGGTGTTGTCGTCGTAATCCCCCAGGTTGGCGCTGCCGTCGGCCTGGGTCCCCTGGTCGGCCGTCACCATCATGTCCTGCACCAGCCGTTCGAGGCTTTCCAGGGTCCAGAAACCGTTTGCACCCGGACCGTAGTCGGCCACATCGGTCATCTTGTAGCTGGCGTTGTTCTCTTCGGGAAGAACCCGCCCCTCGATATGCAGCCGGTCCCCGGACATGAACCGGTAAAATTCGGAAAGTCCCCGCAGATGGGCCTCGTAGAAAGCCTTGTCGTGCGGTGGCGGATCCACTTCGATGGGCAGGGGGTCGGTCAGCGGGTCCAGGACGAAATCCCCGCTCGGATCGATGGTGGTCAGGTGGGGATCCCGATTGGTTTCAAAGCTTATACGGATGATGAGAACGCGCAAGATGTCCTGCCCCGCCTGGGCGCCGGCAAGTCCCAGCGAGCCGGCGGCATCCTTGTCCAACAGGGCCGGACCGAGACCACGGGCCCGCAGAATATCCCGGCTCTTGGTGGACACATGCTGCTTCCCCACAAGATCGTGGATAAGGTTCCAGCGGCGCGAATATTCTCCCTGGCGGTGTAGTTCCCGTTCGACCCGCTGCGGACCGCCGGGCAGGGCGCGGATCTCGTCCGGGTCCCAGCGCTTGGCGAAAATCCTCTCGTGCCGGTCCGGTATTTCCGTGGCGGCCGTCAGGGTCACGCCAGCCGCCAGGATCGTGACGAACACGATCCCTGCGACAAGCAGCTGTGCGCATAACGAGAGCCGGCAGGGCCGGTCTGTGCGGAATTTCCCAGGCTGCAAGGCCTTTCTCCTCAATCAGGGGTAGAATAGGCGGTCTCAATTCAGAATCGACCAGAACCGCTCAGAACCTATAGCCTAGCGATAGCCTGCTGACCTTGGGCAGCCCTCGCGCCTGCGGCACGGTCGCGAAATCGAAAGTGATCGCCTGGCCGACCCAGCGGTTCATGTCCACGCCGAACCCGAAAGTAGTGTCGCGGATATCGCCGTAGCTGGCACTCTTGTAGCCGAATCTAACGAACAGGGAACGCAGGTAGTTCCACTCCACTCCGTAGCCGAACTCCTCCTGGGCGGTATCCAGGCCGAACCCGTAGTCTTCCTTGTCGTCGTCCCACTTGTAGAGAGGTGCGAGATAATCGGCGACCAGCAGGAGACCCATGAATTCACTGTGGTACAGACTGAAGGCAATGCCTATCGTGGCCTTGCGCGGCATGGGATCGCTCTGGTCGGCATCCACGTGCTTGATGTCCGGACCCAGATTGGCCACGGCCAGGGCGAGGTTGGAACGGATGGCCGGAACCTTCCAAAGCAGACCCAGGTCGACTCCGAAACTGTCGCCGCTGCCGCTGCCGGCGGGCTGGGACTGGTTGACCTCGTCATCGGTGAGCTTATCCCGGAAGTACTTGACGCCCAGGCCGACCCCCACGTTCTGTGTAATGCGTACCCCGTAGTTTGCTCCGATGGCGAACATGTAGGAGGTGAACAGACCCAGGGGTTCGCCATTCTCATCGGTGGCCTGCTGGTCTCCCATGTCCAGATAGTTGAAATAGACACCGAAGGCGCCGTGGGAGCCCATCGGGGCGGCATAACCGATCCAGTACAGACCGATGTCATCAGCGAGGCCTTCGGCCAGTTTTGACTGCATGACGTGCAGGTCGTGATCCTTGGGCCGCTGTGGCAGGAAGCCGAGACCGCCGGGATTCCACCACATCGCGGTTGCGTCCTGGGAAAGGGCGGTGCCGGCTTCCCCGAGGGCGTTGTAACGGGCCCCGATGGGGAAACTGAGATTGATGGCGCCGGCGCCCGAACCAGCCAGCGCCGCACCGGAAAAGCCCATGACGAGAACCGCACCCAGTACGGCCACAACAAAGATCCTCTTCATTTCCGAATACCTCCGGTTATGTTGACACCGCAGGGTCGAGGTAACCCAGCGGCGGCGGTTCTACCGCATGATGACGAGTTTGCCCGTCTTTGTTATTTTCCTGCCCTGGGTTCCATCACCAAGGCCTCTCAGAATATACAGGTAGGTACCGTTGGCAATTTCATCGCCTTGACCGTCCCGACCGTCCCAGCGCAGGATCCCCGGGTTCTCCGAGGTGAACAGTTCATCGCCCTTGATGGTGCGAATCCTACGGCCGGCCAGTGTGTAGATCTCCCATTGAACTTCCAATGAATCGGTCACCTTGAATATCAATCGGCATGGTCCCGATGTGGGGTTAGGGAATAAGGCGACCTCTTCGATCCAGGCCATTATCTTTGGCCCCAATTCGAAGCTGAGGGTATCGCTGCCCACATTGCCCAGGGAGTCGCTGGCGTGCAGGGCCACCAGATGAGGCACCTCCAGCTCCAGATCACCCGGCAGGGGAAAGGAAAGCTGGCCCTGGATGTAACTGTTGGCATCATAAGCGAAGGAACTGGTTACATCGGTCATGAAACCGGAATCGTCGAATTCCAACAGCAGAGAATTGCCGGGAGATGTGCCAAGTATGGCGATGCCGCTGGTGTCGGCCAGAGTAGCGGTCAGAATCGAACCCGGCGGCAAACGGTAGAGATCGTCTTCGGAGGCCAAGCCGATCTCGGGGCCGACGATGTCGTCGCTCGGACCGGTAGCCGACGGCACCGAGGGCACGTATTGGACCGCCGCGTGCATACCGTCCACACCTGCGATGATCATGCGCAAGCGGGCGCCATCCCCGTACCTGATCTTGGTCGGCACCTTGAAATCGACCTTCAGATCTCCAGCGCCGGCCACGCCCGTTCCGGCGAACACCGGAGCGCCTGACGCGACGAAGGAGTCCCAGTCGGGGAGGCCATTACTCAAGTCCTTGATGTATCCCTGATCGAAGCTCGTGTCCAGAACC
>CBDUYZ010000227.1:0-4666 GCA_965371575.1 uncultured bacterium | reverse complement strand
AGCGGGGGCGGACCGTCTGGATGGTGGATTTTCCAGAATTTTCTACTTAACACACCCTTCGTAGACGACCTCGAAATTTGATTCTTAGTCTTGGATTCTCGGTTTTTTGATTCCTGGCGCTTGACACAC
The DNA here is from genome assembly GCA_965371575.1 of uncultured bacterium. Lineage (GTDB taxonomy): Bacteria > Krumholzibacteriota > Krumholzibacteriia > LZORAL124-64-63 > LZORAL124-64-63 > JAGLCY01. The sequence continues at coordinate 4,537 of CBDUYZ010000227.1, read as the reverse complement.
GAAATCGGCGTCGATGCCGCACGTCTGGATCTGTGGGGGCCCGGGGAGGTGACTTCCCTGGTCGGTGGGGTGATGTCTAGTCACACAACCGATTATAGGGGGGCGCTCTCTATTTGGGGAAAATTGCTCCTCTGAAGGCCTGGGGATCGGAATTGGCTGCGCGAAGCTGTTCGTTCAACACAAAATCCCCTATTCCACCGACCCCCGATGGGCGGTTGCATCCTCGTCGATCCAGTCTTCTTCCGTCGATGACATCCCTTTGCGACCAGGAACGATTCGACAATTGCCTGGCTTGTAGAATGCGCACGACTTCGGCCCATCGCACTTCACCCTCAACGTTTTAATCTGATTCGACTGAACCCCCATCTCATTGCTAGTATTTGACAGGCCACTATCAGTAAAATATGATGTCCCCTAGCATCCAACCCCATCAATGGGCCAAGCTCACCATAGTCTGGAGCTGAAGCGATCACACGACCTGAAAAGTGAGGTGGCAGCATGAAGACTTGCTTGTTTGTCGGTGCCCTTTGCCTATGCATGCTCCTGGGCATTCCATCGGCACAAGGAGGCTCAGCAAAAGACAACGACACGCCCCTTGGCCTCCCGCCGATTCCCATCCCCCAGGACAATCCCCAAACACCCGCCAAGATCGCCCTCGGAGATATACTTTTTCACGACCAACGATTCAGCGCGACCGGTGAGGTCAGTTGCTCCACCTGCCATTTGGTGGAGAAAGCCTTCACGGACAGCCCCCTGAAAGTGTCCGAGGGGATCAACAAGCTCACCGGTACCCGCAACGCCCCCACGGTTCTCAATGCGGTTTACATGAAGAAGATGTTCTGGGATGGGCGTTCACCCGACCTGGAGGATCAGGCGCTGCATCCGTTTTTGAATCCGGTGGAGATGGGACTGACAGACCATCAGCCCATTCTCGAAATCGTGCGTACCGATCCCGAATATCGTGAAGCCTTCGCCGCGGTGTTCGACAAGTCCGGTGAGGGTATCACGATGAAGGAAGTGACCCAGGCCATCGCCTCTTTCGAGCGGGCGCAGGTCTTCGGCAACACGCCCTTCGACCGCTGGTACTTCGGTGGCGACAAGAGCGCTTTGACGCCGGCCCAAGTACGTGGGTTCGATGTCTTTGTCAATAAGGGGCGCTGTGTCTCGTGTCACCGGGTGGAACAGACCCAGGCGATCTTCACCGACAACCGCTTCCACAACATCGGCGTAGGCATCAACGACATCCAGGGCGATGTCCCGGGCCTGGCCCGCCAGTTCGTGAAGGCCGAATACACCAAGAGCGAAGTCGACATCGCGGTTCTCACCAACCCGAAGACCTCGGAACTGGGCCGCTTCGCGGTGACCAGGAGTTTCGACGACCTGGGCTCCTTCAAGACGCCGACCTTGCGCAACATCGCGTTGACGGCGCCCTACATGCATGACGGGAGTGTGGCAACCCTGCGCGACGTGGTCGTCCACTACAACAACGGCGGGGTCACGGTCGAGGACAGTCCGGTCAACGACTTCCTGAGTGGGGGCATTCGGCCGCTGAACCTGAGTGACAAGCAGATCGACGACCTCGTGGCTTTCATGGAGTCCCTGACCAGCCCCGAGCTCGTCCATCTGGCCGCTCAAACCGGTACCAAGTGAAAGGAGGAAACCATGTCCGAATCCTTGAATCGCATGAACCGACGGGATTTCCTGAAGGCCAGCGGAGCCCTCGCAGTGGCGAGCAGCCTGCCGATGAACATGGTCGAATTGGCTTTTGCCGACGACCGCAAAAATTTCACCTTTGCCTACATCTCAGACGCCCATATCCAGCAGATCGCCGGCAATTCGTTCGTGCGCAACTGGGACCGTGGTCTCATCCGTGCCGTGGCGGAGACCAACCTCCTGGATCCTGCACCCGACTTCGTGCTCTTCGGCGGCGACCTGGCCCAGCTCGGCTCCCGGCCGGAACTGGACCACGGGGCCGAGATCATGTCTGCCCTGAAATACAAGACCCATTACGTCATGGGCGAGCACGACTATTACCTCGACCTCGGTGCCTACTGGTCAGAGCTCTTTGGCCCGCAGCACTACAGCTTCGAGCACAAGGGCGTGCATTTTGTAGTCCTCAACAGCGTGCTCACCTTTGACGATTGGACCCACGAGCGCTGGCCAACCGTCGAGCAGCGGATGCTCGAAATGGCGGGTCTCGACAACCCGAACGGTTCGCCGTTCATGGTAGGCCAGAAGCAGAGGGCGTGGCTGCAGGCGGATCTAAAGAAGGTGAAAAAATCCACGCCGGTCGTCGTGGTTTCCCACTCGCCGATCCAAAAAATATACAAAGGGTGGAACTTTTGGACCGAGGACGCCGAGGAGGTCCAGGCTCTGCTGCAGCCATTCGACCAGGTGACGGTGCTGTACGGGCACGTGCACCAGATCCAGTACAACCAGATCGGCAACATTTCCTTTCACTCGGTCATGGCCACCGCCTGGCCCTGGCCGTACCCACGGAGCTACGCCCAGGCCAAGAGCCACATGCCGAAGTTGACGGTGCCGATGAACCGGGCCGATCCATTTTTCGAGCGCGACGCCACTGGCTGGCAGCTCATAGAGCTTGCCGACGGCCGGGCGGCTGTGCGCTACGAGCTCTACAACAACACCAACCGCACTGTCGGCTTTAATACCCAAACCGGCCAACCGGAGGACACTGCGTTTCAGGACGAGTTGGGGCGCCTTGCTCCCCAAACCCACTACTAGGAGGTGGCCCCATGTGGAAGAGGGCTTCAGGATTATGCTTTGTTTCCCTGGTGCTTGCAGCCGGACTTTTGCCGGTCGCCGTAGAAGCCGACGAGTTTGCCAAGGAGGACCTCGAGCGGTGGGAAGGCGAGTTCATGAGCGTGGTGAATCGCGGTCGTGAACTGTGGGGCAGTCCGGAACTCGGCACCAACGGTGTCGCGTGTGGGCAATGCCATCCCAACGCAGCCAACACCCACCCGGAGACCTATCCCAAATTCCAGCAGCAGCTCGGCAAGGTGGTCGGTCTGCGGGACATGTTCAACTGGTGCATCCTGAACCCCCTGGAAGGGGAGCCGCTGGCCCTGGACAGTGCTGAGATGATCGCCATTGAGGCGTATGCGCATTTCGAACGCCGGGGGGTTGAGCTGTCGCCGGGTAAGCACTAGTCGATTGTGCCAATCCCCGCTTTTGCCCCCGCTCGCCTGCCGGGTGAAAGGGGTGGGGAGCGGGTTGGTTCCGCACAGTCCCATGCTGAAGTCCCGCACGTCTGGATCTGTGGGAGCCCTGGGAGGGTGACTTCCCGGGGCTACCCGGCAACACAAAATTGGGTCTATAGGTGTCTACGAAATTGGAGCAAGTCCACCTGGACCTCATCGAAGAGTTCCTTCGAGATGATCGGTTCATGCTTCCCGGCGTACCGCTCTTCCTTCCATTCAAAAACACCGTAGTAGAACGGGAGCTGGAGCAGTCCTCTGCGGTGCTTGTGCGACACCAGACGCGAACGCGCTACCGGTATGCCAGAGCGGATGTGGCCCAAACCCAGTGTCGGGGGATGGCTCTCGGAAATTCCCGCTACTTGTTCTTGGCCGCCTCGATCTCCAGGCTGATCTTCACATTCTCGCCGATCAGCAGGCCACCGGTGTCCAAGGTCTTGTTAAAGTTCAAACCCCAGTCCTTGCGGTTGATCACGCCGTAGGCCGAGAAGCCGACCTTGTCGTTGCCCCAGGGGTCGGTAACAGCGCCGTTGAATTCCAGGTCCAATTCGATCGCCTTGGTTACGCCGTGCAGCGTGAGATTGCCCAGCAGTTTGCCTTCGGCATCGGACTCCATCTTTACGCCCGTGGATGTGAAGGTCATGATGGGGAACTTCTCCGCATCGAAGAAGTCGGGACTCTTGAGATGGTTGTCGCGATCATCGTTGCCGGTGTCCACGGAAGCCAGCTGGATGGTGGCCTCGACCGACCAGGTTTCGGCCTTGCCCTTCTCGTACTCGAAGGTGCCTCCGAAATCGGTAAACGACCCATTCACCTTGGCGATGGTCAAGTGCTTGATCTGGAAACTGACGGAACTGTGGATGGAATCGATCGTGTAGGTGGCCGCACCGGCGGAATCGAAGGCCACGAGGCCGACGGTCAAAACCAGCACGGGCAGAATCAGGCTCTTGAGCTTCATTTCTATCTCCTTGGTTCGACCGCTAGGCGGTCGGGCTGTCTTGACCTGCCCCCACTATTAGTACCACACCCAGAATTAGGATGCGGCTGATGGCTCTTGCCCCAACCGGCCCGAGAACAAGGCCACTGAGTCGTATGGTGATCATATTAGGATTGTAGCACAGGTGGGCCTTTTCAAGAACCCACCTGTCATTACCAAAAATCCCATCCGTCCCCGCGACGGCCTCGGCGGCCGTTGGTAGGTTAGTCAGTCAGCCCACGGGTTGATGAACGGGACCCCGCTGCTCGATGAGTGGCGGGGTTTTTGTTTGTGCGCCAGGCATGGCGCGTAGCGCCTTGACTGGCGCTGTTCCGGCCACTGT
>CBDUYZ010000226.1:0-4669 GCA_965371575.1 uncultured bacterium | reverse complement strand
GGCGCCCCGCCTGACGTTGGCAACGATGGCGGCGATTTCCTCCCGCGAAGCATTGTCCTGGTGAATGCCCACGACCGCCGCCACGGTCCGCCCGGACGCTCGCCCCAGGATCTCCGCGCATTCGCCGGCCAGGGGACCTTCCCGGTGCCCGGGCAACTCCGTCACGACGACCCGGCTTCCCTGTTCCCGACTGTTCCAGACCGCCACGGCCCCCACATGGGCCCCGCCACCGGTGATCAGGAGCAGAAAATCCCGGCCTTGATACTTCAATTCCAGTTTGACGCGCGTGCGGCCCGAACCCACACTCAACGGCTTGAGCGCAGGGTTTTCCGTGCCCGCCGTCCCGCTGGTATCGTCGAAATTGGCTTCATGATTCATCAGTATGCAACCTCCGGGCTTCCGTATTCGTCATTAGAACGGAAATACCAACCGGTTTCATGCACCTTGCGCATAACAACATTCGATACAGAGTAAGGGATGCCCCGTCAGGAAATACAGGGTATATTTTCCAGGAGAGACCGGGAACTTTTTGCAGGGATGCGCTGTAAGCAGCTCACCCCCGTGACATGAACCGACCTGTTCCGGATCGCCCCCGGGCCGGGTTCCAAAACGGAGCGCCATGCCGCCTGAACGGCTGCACCCAAACCCCTTGTCGGGAGTACACAGGCTGCTCACGTCCCGGAGCACTCATCTTGTCATAGGAGTGCTTACGGTACTGGGCGTGCTGTTCAGTGGGTTTGACGCGACCAAGACCCGGCCCAGCGATGGGACCGTCTGGCTGCTCGGCCGCCCCAAGCTCGAGGTCCTCGACGTCGTTTCCCGGCAGAGCGGTCCGCCGACGCCACTGCAGCGGGGTGACCAGATCGTCGGTATCTCCAATAGCATCGTCCGCTCCCCCCAGCAGGCGGCTCAGACCCTGAGCCATCAGACTCCCGGCACGACCATTCCCTACCTGATTTCCCGCAACGGCCGTCAAATGGTGGTCCAGGTTCCCCTGACCTCGACCCGGGTGAACATCCAGGATTACTCCGTGAACGTCGTGCTGGCCCTGGTGTACCTGATCATCGGGTTCGCCGTGTACCTGCGCAGCGGAAACGAACGGCCCGCCAGCCTCTTTTTCCTGCTCTGCCTGTTGTTCGCCCTCTACTTCATGACTAATCTGCAGCAGGCCAGCTACTTTCTCGGCGCCATCTTCACCCAGAATATGGGGGCCTTCGCGCGCTTCATGTTGCCTGCGGTGTTCCTGCACTTCTTCCTGGTTTTTCCCCGCAAAAAGATTGCGCTGACCCGGCACCCGTTCCTGGCGCCCCTGCTGTACATCATGCCCCTGATGTTCTACTTCCGGTTCACCATTGACCAGTTCATCGGCGCCGAAGGGGCAAAGATCAACGCCACCAGCTGGATCGTCCTGGGGATCTACTACGTGTTCGGGCTGAGCGCGCTGTTGCACGGCTACTTCAGCTACCGCGACCCTCTGATGAGGCAACGCGTCCGCATTCTCACCTTCGGCACTCTGGCCGCAGTGATCCCCTTCCTGATCTTCAAGATCGGACTCGAGGAACTGACCTACAGAACGGGTCTGACACGGTTGGGGGCCATACCCCTGGCCGCCATCCCCATCTCCTTCGGCTACTGCGTGGCCCGGTACCAGGTCCTGCAGATCGACCTGTTGATGAAGCGCAACCTGGCCTACGGGCTACTGACGGGGTTGATCTGGATCGTCTACCTCGGCTCCGTGTGGTGGTTGGGCACCCAGGCGCTGGCCCTGGTGCCTGGCTCCAGCCCCCTGGTCGCCGCCGGGACGACACTGGCCATCGCGGCAGCCCTGTGGCTGGCCCGATCCCGCGCCCAGCACGCCCTGGACCATCGGTTCTACCATTCGCGTGACAACATGGCCACGCTGATCGAGGAATTCAGCAAGGAGATCCCCCGGCTCATCCAGCAGGACCAGTTGCTGAGAAAGGTCGGACAGCGCTTGCTGGACGTGCTGGACCTGCCCGGCCTGGCGGTCTATATCGTGGACCCGGTGGATGGATTCCCCACCTTCGACCTGGCGGACCACATCCGGGGCAACCCCCAGGTTTCGGATCTCTCCGAGGATTCCGACGGAGACCCGCATGAAGCCCGCCGCTTCAATGAAACCAAGTATCCCGCCCAGCTGATGCTCCGGTCGGTGGCCCAGATCATGCAGAATCAGGGAGAACCTTTTTGGACGGGTGCGGGAGACATTGATATTGCCGACGACCGCCAGGCCATCACCCTGGAGCAGGCCGAACTGAAGGCCAGAGCCAAGGAACAACAGTTCCTGCTGGACGGCGGCATCCAGCTGCTGATCCCCATGGTGACCCAGGGACGCCTGGTCGGGATCATCGCTTTGCCCGGCCGACCCGGCGACGGCGAATACCAGGTCTATGAGCTGCAGCTTTTGACCATCGTGGCCGGTCAGGTCGCCCTGCAGATCGAGAACTCCCGGCTCTACGAGGAAGAAATCTCCAAGCAGAAACTCGAGGAGGAGATGGCCATGGCCCGGCAGATCCAGGCCAGGCTGCTGCCTACCACCCTCCCGTCCATCAAGGGCGTCCAGATGGATGCGGTGAACATTTCGAGCAAGCAGGTGTCCGGCGATTACTACGATCTGATCGAGAGGAATGACGGACGGCTGGCCATCATCATCGCCGACGTCAGCGGCAAGGGCGTACCCGCCTCCATCCTGGCCTCGAACATCCAGGCGGCCATGCGTGCCCAGTGCTATACCTGCGAATCACCCGCCCTGGTGCTCGAGCAGATGAACCTGCAGATCCACGCCAGCACCGACCCACAGCATTTCGCGACCCTGTTCCTGGCCTTGTTCGATCCCGGCACGCGCCATTTGGTCTACAGTTCCGGCGGTCACAACTCTCCGGTCCTGGTCAGGAGTGACGGGTCGCTGGAGCTTCTGGAAAAGGGCGGTCTACCCCTGGGGGCCTTTGATTTCGGCACCTACGAAGAAGGCTCGATCCTGCTTGAAGTCGGCGACCTGCTGTTCCTGTACACCGATGGTTTGACCGAGACCAAGGACACGAGCGGCGATGGGGAATTCGGCGAGGATCGGCTCAACAACCTGCTGCATAGCCGGCGGGATAAGGACGTGTCGGAGATTTTCCGGTCCGTTAACCGTGAACTGGCGGAATTCAGCGGCCGCGAGGACGCCGACGACGACATCACCATGGTGGGTTTGAAGATCTTGGCGGCCAACAACGTCGCTGCGGTCGAAAGTGGACGTTTCTGACGTCCGGCGGCCGGCTGGTGCAGGCCGAATAATTTATCAGCGAAAGTGCAACAATCACGGGCACTTGCTCGTAGAGTACCTGTTGCGCGCGGTGGTGAGCCTTTTTCGGGGTCCGCGACCGCACTGGGTTTTTTAAACGGAGGCGCCGTTTTGAAGTGGATACTCATGAGTTTGATTGCCGCCTTACTCCTTATCGGACTTGGTTTTACCCTGACCGGCGGCAACGGCGGCGATCAGATTTCCGACAGCCCCGAAGCCATCAGACTATGTGAGGAAGGCACCAAGGATCTGAACGCCTTCCGTTGGCAATCCGCCGTCGACAAACTCGGACAATGCCTCGAACTGGATCCCACCCTGGCCGAAGCTTCCATTTCCAGGGCTTCGGCCCTCAGCCGTATGGGTGAGAAAGCGGCCGCCAAGACCGAGGTGGCCCGCGCCGACAGCCTGACTTCGGTGATCAAGAACGACCGGCGGCGCATGCTGGCCCAGTTGAGGCTCAGCGGGGGATGCTGTTCAAAATTCAATGTCATGCGCGACTCCGTCCTGGCCCGCCTGGAAACCGAGATTCCCGACAACATCCACGTGCTCGAGGCCAAGGCCACCGACGCCACCAAGTCCAACGACCCCGACGAGATCGAAAAAGCCTGGCAGCGTATCCTGGCAATCGATCCCAACTACGCCAGCAGTTACAACAATCTCGGTTACATGGAATTGAATCGCGGCAACTACGAGAAGGCCATCCAGCACATGCAGAAATACGCCTTCCTCGCTCCCGGTCTGGCCAATCCCCACGATTCCCTCGGTGAGGTCCTGATGGTGCTGGGCCGTTACGAGGAGGCCGAAACGGAATTTCGGATCTCGATAAAGATGCAGCCCGACTTCTACCACTCCCTGATCAACCTGGGCAAGACCTACATCGCTCGCGGGCAGTTGAAAACCGGACTGGACATCCTCGAAAAGGTGCGCGACCAGGTGGCCGGCAGTGAAATCGAGAAGCGGGTGGACCACGATATCGTTTCCACCTACCTGATGGCCGGCCTGGAAGAAGAGCTGGATCGCGTGATGGCCATCTACGTCGAGCGCTATCCCGACGATGACTTGACCGCCATCTACCGGGGCATGCTCCTGGCTCACTCAGGCAAGTTGCAAGAGGGCCAGGCCGTCATGGACTCCAGCCTGGCTGTTTGGCGTCAGGGCAAGGAATACCAGAACCACCCCGAGGCCGAACTGCGCATCGACAGCGCCGCCTGTCAGTTCGCCGCCACGTTGGCCGACGTGGCGGAGGATCACGCACTGGCCGCTGAAAACTGGGGCAAGGCCGTGGCCATCGTCAGCGATATCAATCCCTCCCACTACCAGTGGTATCCGCGGTTCCGGTGGGCATCCTCCCTCCACGCCGTC
>CBDUYZ010000225.1:0-4696 GCA_965371575.1 uncultured bacterium | reverse complement strand
CTCGGATCATTTGCCCGGTTTCGGCCAATGCGTTATCCTTGACCACGGTGCGGGGTACTATACCCTGTACGCTCACCTGGAGGGTGTCTTCGTAGCCAAGGGTGAAACGATCGCCAGGGGTCAGGTCATCGCCGAAGTCGGGCGGCTCGCCGCCGGTGATGAACCCCAACTGTACTTCGAGGTGCGGCGGGGGCGTACGCCCCTGGATCCCGCCGACTGGCTGCGATCTCGTTGAGGGGCCGCTCGGCGGTTCCTCTGACCTGCCCAGGTTGTCCAGTTCAACCGGGATGGGAGCATCGCCTTGGGCAGGAGCCAGTTCCTCGGCCGTCCGGCCGTTCTCGATAAACTACAACGGATACGCCAGGCCGGTAAACTCGGTCAGCCCTTTCTCCTGGTCGGTCCCGAAGGGTCGGGCAAGGAGAATACCGCCCTTGAATTCGCCCGGCTGCTGAACTGTTCCTCCCCTTCTTCCTGCGGCCCCGGCCGACTTTGCGAGAGCTGCGTCAAGGTGCTCAGCTTCCAGCATCCGGATATCCGCTGGATCGGCCCCGCGCCCGCCAGCCTGGACGAGTCCGGGGTGCGCAGTCTCCTGGAAAAGAAGATCGCCAATCCCTTCCACCAGGACCCTGCGGCCGCCACGGCCCAGGTCCGTATCGGCGATCCGGAAAATCCCGAACCCCTGACCATCCGGTCGCTGATCCATTTCCTGCGGCGCCGGGCCTTCCAGAGTCCCTTCAAGGTGGCGGTCGTCGCCGACGGCCACCGCATGAATCTCTCGGCGGCCAACGCCTTTCTCAAGACCCTGGAGGAACCTCCTCCCGCCACGGTGATCTTCCTGCTTACGACAGGCACCGAGGGAATGCTGCCCACCATCCTGTCCCGCTGCCAGAAGATCAACTTTGAACCCTGGGCCGAGGATGAGCTGGCGGGGCTGCTGGTGGATATCGGCGGGGTCGATGAAGTACAGGCCAGAGCCGCCGCCCGGACCGCCGAAGGCAACGTGCGCCGGGGTTTGGCCCTGCTGGGGGCCGAAGCGCGGATCATGATGGACTGGGCCGGCCGCCTGTTCGAAGGAATCCATCGCGATGACCGCGCCATGGCAGCCATCGCCGCGGACGAGCTCCATCGGGGTCATATGTCCCACCTGTGCATACCGGCGGATGCCGACCCCAAGAAGCTGGTGGTCGACAGCGGACCTTTGCGGCGGGACCGTGCCATCCAGCTATGCGAATTGCTCAATCTCCACTACAGTGATGCGGTGCTCGGTCTGGAACTGGGGGAAGACAGACGCCCCCGCCTGCCGGGTTCCGCGGAATTGACGGCCAGGGCGGCTGAGACCCGCCGTACGGGATCCCTGCTCGAGGACATGGAACACATCGAGGCCTCGCGCCGGGAAATCGACAGGAATATCAATATCGGCCTGGCCATGGCCGTATTGTTCGAAGGGCTGATAGATCATGCCGAACGAGACAAGGCCTCCGGGACGGTTCATCCCTGACGACGGCAGGTCCACAGGTTCGGGGCGGCGTTCCCGCGACGACCGTGGCAAAAACAATCGGCAGACCGGCAACCGTCATCCCCGCAAAGAATCCCCTCCGCCCCCCCGAGAGGGGGAAGAGATGGTTCTGGTCCAGTTCAAGGGCCACCGCAAGGGCTATTACCACAACCGGCGCCGTCTTGAGCTGGCCGTCGACCAATACTGCCTGGTGGAAGCGGATCGGGGCCGGGACATGGGGCGGATCAAATACATCGGGCCCGGCAAGGCCGAGTGGTGGCAGTTGGCCGACAAGCAGGGCGTCGTGCAGGCCGCCGGGGAGCGGGATCTGGCCCGGCTGCACGATAACCGCGGGGACGAGTGGGAATTCTGGGACATCTGCCGGGAGAAGATCCTGGCCCGCAAGCTGAAGATGAACCTGGTCACCGTTGAGCGACAGTTCGATCACAAGAAGATCACCTTCTATTTCACCGCGGATAAACGGGTCGACTTCCGGGAGCTCGTCCGCGACCTGGCCGGCATTTTCCGGACGCGCATAGAATTGCGCCAGATCGGCGTCAGGGACGAGGCCCGCCTCAAGGGAGGCCTCGGGGTTTGCGGCCGCGAATTCTGCTGCTCGACATTTTTGCACGAATTCGTACCGGTAACCCTGAAGATGGCCAAGGTCCAGCAATTACCCCTGAATCCGGGCAAACTGTCGGGCCCCTGTGGACGGCTACGCTGTTGCCTGACCTATGAGAACGAGGTGTACCGCCGGGCCCATCGCCATCTGCCCCGGGTGGGTTCAAGCGTTTTCACTCCCGAAGGATCCGGAACCGTTCGGAAACTCGACCTGTTGCAGGAAAAGGTCAGCGTGGCCATGTCCGGTCAGGAGGGATTGACCGAATGGCCGGCCGAACGGTTGCAATGGGATGAGGAACGGAATCTTCCCGCGCCCCGGCCATCCCGCGGCGGGCGGAACGAGAAAGACCGCAACGGCGGCCGGCGCGGTAACGCCCCTCATGGTGGAGGACGTCATTGATCGACAGCCATGTCCATCTGAACCGTCGGGAGTTCGCCGGGGAGGTGGACGATGTCCTTGCCCGGGCCCAGCGAGAAGGGGTCACCGGGTTTCTCAATGTGGGTTACGATCTGGACTCCAGCCGGGAGTCCGTCGCCCTGGCCGCCGGGAATCCCGGCATCCTGGCGACCATCGGCATCCATCCCCACGATGCTCTGTTGCTGGCGGACGAGGAGGGACGGTTGACCGCTCCGGGCGAACGCGCCCTGGAGACCCTGGCGGAGATGGCGGCCGAGCCCCGGGTGGTCGCCATCGGGGAAATCGGCCTGGATTTTTATCGGGACCTTTCGCCCCGTCTCGCCCAGCAGGCGGCCCTGGCCGCCCAGCTCGCCTTGGCCGACAGGGTGGGCCTGCCCGTCGTGTTTCACGTGCGGGACGCCTGGTCCGAAATCCTGGAGCAGATCGACAGGTGCGGCGTTCCCCGCCGGGGTGGTGTTCTGCATTCCTTCAGCGGCGACCAGGACACCGTCGCCTGGGCCCGCGGGCGGGGATTATTGCTGGGCATAGGCGGGCCGGTGACCTATAAAAACAGCCGGTTGCCCGATCTGGTGCTCCAGGCGGGTGTGGAGATGATCCTGCTGGAAACGGACGCTCCCTGGCTGCCGCCGGTGCCTTTTCGCGGCCGTCGGAACGAACCGGCATATCTGCCTCACACCCTGAGGAAGGTGGCCGATATCCTGGATATGGATCCAGCCGCGGTCGACCGCCGGACGACGGAGTCCTTCGGCGGGCTGTTCGGCGATCCGGCCGCCCTGTCTGTACGGAGTATTTCTTGAGCGAAAGCCAACACTCCCTCCTGCGCAAATACGGCATTCGCCCGGTCAAACGGCGCGGGCAGAATTTCCTGGTGGACGGCAACCTGGCCCGTGCCATCGCGCAGGAGACCCTGGCCCTCAGCGACCGCGTTCTGGAACTTGGCGCGGGCGGGGGAGCCCTGACCGTTCATCTGCTGGCCGGCGCCTCCCGGGTGGTCTGCGTGGAGGTGGACCGCAACCTCTGCGGGCTCTTACGGGGGGAATTCGGGTCACGGGAACAATTCCATCTCATCGAGGGGGACCTGGCCAAGCTGGACTGGGCCGCGGCCGTGGCCACGGCCGGTGAGCGCCCGGTCATCGCGGGAAATCTACCTTACGTTTTGACCAGCAAGGTATTGTTCGCGTTGGCTGATCTGCGCGAGGTCATCAGCGGAGCCGTGTTCATGGTGCAGAAAGAAGTGGCCGTACGTCTGGCGGCGGCGCCAGGCGGCCGGGATTACGGAATCCTGGCCGTCGTTTTGGGGTCGGTGTTCGACGTCAAGGTCATTCGCAAAGTCGCTCCTTCCGTTTTCTGGCCCCGGCCCGAGGTGGAATCAGCCATCGTCCGGCTATTGCCCGGCCGGCGCTGGCCACAGAAGGATCTCGACCAGTTCGCCGCGGTGGTGAAGACCCTGTTCGGTCAAAGACGGAAGAAATTGCGGACGCTGCTGCGCAGTCATTTCGACCTGGACAACGAAACCGTGGCTGAACTCATGGCCCGGATCGGCGTGAATGCCGACAGCCGGCCGGAACAGATCGATAAAGCGGCGTTCCAACGGCTGGCCACGGCACTGACTAGAAGGGGCGAGGGTTGAACCCGGGGCGCGGCATGGGGCTGGTCGTGATTGCCGTTCTGGCGCTGGGAGTCTGCGGGTTGGAATTCGCCATGGCCCAGGAGACGGATCCGGACCTGACCGGGTCCTCCGCCGACAGCCTGGCCACGGAGGACACCACCGCCTCTGCGCCGTACGAGCCGTTCTTCGGTAAATTGACCAACACGCCCAAGGCCGGCGCTAAGGCCAATGTGCGGCAGTACACCTACTACGGTGATCTGATCACGGAACTGAAATTCCGGAATGATTCCGCCTTCAAGAACACCTTCAAGTGGTCCTGGCAGGAGTATCGCAAGCAGGACAAGACCGTCCAGAAAAGGGACAATGTCTTTGTCTACGGGCTGGGGACCAACCTGCCGGCGATCATGACCATGAACGGTTCCTGGAACTGGAGCGAGGACAGGACCACCAACACCGCCGGTTACGCCAACCTGTCCAAGCGGGACCGGAAACTGGCCGCCATCAACGTCATGAAATCCAATTTCGAGACCGGCTTTCTGAACCATACCGCCAA
>CBDUYZ010000224.1:0-4696 GCA_965371575.1 uncultured bacterium | reverse complement strand
CGTATGCCCGGTGGTGTGGGAGGGTGAGGTCGCGAGGCCTCACCCTACCCGATGGCATCAGCCGGGCTGATCATGACGAGTCAGTCCGGCCGAACTTTCCCGCTACCAAACCAAAATAGTTCTATAAAAAAATGACATCATGGTCCAATAATCCGGGTCAGGGAAAAAAGGAGAACTTCATCCTGAAGGGATAACCCGATGAACCGCCCGCTGATGTGTTGTGTCCTGACGGCCCTGCTGCTGGCGCTGGCCCCGCCGGTGATCGGCGGAGAGAACCAACAGGCCGCATCCCTGTCTGACGCCATCAGCAAGGGCACGCCGCTGCTCAGTTTCCGCTATCGCTACGAGGAAGTGGGCCAGAACAATTTCGACAAGAACGCCCACGCCTCCACCCTGCGGACCACCGTCGGCTACCGGTCCTTGACCTACAGGGGGTTCAGCTTTCTCGTCGAGGCCGAAAACGTGACGGTCATCGGCGACGACGCGTACGACAACAAGGGGTACGGAGCGCTGAACAACGGCGTGACGGACCGGCCCGGGGTGGCTGATCCCGCGTTCACGGAATTCAACCAGGCCTACTTCCAGTGGAGAAATTCCGCCCACACCAACAAGGCGCAGGTGGGGCGTGAGGAAATCATCATCGGTGACGCCCGCTTCGTCGGCAACGTCGTCTGGCGGCAGAACCACCAGTCCTTCGACGCGTTCACCTTCACCAATTCCTCCCTGGACATTCTCGACTGGTCCTACCGGTACCTGAACCGGGTCAACCGGATCAACGGTTCGATGTTCGACATGGCCAGCCATCTGTTCAACGCCGACCTGAAGCTCGGCAAGGCGGGCAAGCTGGCCCTCTACGGCTACCTGCTGGACTACACGCAGACCGACAACTACAAATTATCGACTTCGACCTGGGGCGCCGAATTCAGCGGCAGGTACGAGCTGGGCGAGGGCCTTGCGCTGCTCTACGAGGTTGAATACGCCCAGCAGACCGACTATGCGGACAACCCCGGCAACATTGATGCGGAATATTACTTCCTGATGCTGGGCGGGGTCTTCGAACCGGTGACCGTCAAGGCCGGCTACGAGGTGCTCGGCGGCAATCTGGAAGATGGACAGTTCAACACGCCGCTGGCCACCCTCTTCAAGTTCAACGGCTGGGCCGACCAGTTCCTCTCGACCCCGACCCCGGGCCTGGACGACCTCTATCTGCAGCTGAACGGCAAGCTGGGGCCGGTGAAATTGCTGGCCGCCTACCACCTCTTCCAGGCCTACACCGGGGGTGCGACCCATGGCCGGGAGTTTGATGTCCGCTTCACATACACGGCGTCATGGAAGCAGTCCTTCGGGCTGCAGGGAGCCTTCTACAACGCCGACGAGCACAAAGTCGACACGAAAAAGATCTGGGTCTTCACCTCGTACAAGATCTGATCTGACGCTCCGCCCGCGACACTTTCAGACCAAGGAGTTATTCATGTTCGGAAACTTGTCCAGGAAAACACCACTGGCCGTCGCCACCCTCTTGGCGATCGCCCTTCTGCCGCACATCGCCTGCGGCCACTGCCAGGTGCCCTGCGGCATCTATGACGACGCCGCTCGTATCGCCCGCTTGTACGAGGACGCCGCCACCATCGAGAAGGCCATGGTCCGGATGCAGGATCTGGCCGGGAAGAACGACGCGCAAAGCGCAAATCAGCTCACGCGCTGGATCATTACCAAGGAAAACCACGCTTCGAATATCATCACCACCGTGTCTGAATACTTCCTGACCCAGAAGGTCAAACCAGTGGCCGAGAATGCGGAGGGCCACGCGGCCTTTCTGCGCAAACTCGAGGATCACCACCGGGTGATGACCGCGGCCATGAAAACCAAGCAGAAAAGCGATCCTGAAGTGGTGGGGGCCCTGCGTGCGGCGTTGGACCTGATGGGCAAGCACTATGATCTAAAATACAGCCACGAATAGCGGTTGGGCCTGCCCTAGCAATTCGTGGTGAACCCCGGAGGTATGAGATGAAAACCAGCCTGACCCTTATCCTGTTGCTCCTGGTTATGACCGGGATGGCGGCGTGCTCCGGAGGCGACCAGGGCAATGGCGGCGCCGGTGAAGCAGCTACAGCGGACACCGCAGAAAAATCGGCGAAAATGATACCCGCAACCAGTTCCGTCGCCGAAACCGAACAAAACCTGGAGATATGTCGGTCGGCGGTCAATAAGCTGGGTGGCTCGCTCAAATCGGCCCTGATGGATGCCATGGGCAAGGACGGCACCGTGGGCGCGATGAACGTCTGTCACGATGAGGCGGAGGTCATCGCCCAGCAGATCTGTGAGGAAGAAGGTCTCGACGTTGGCCGGACCAGCCTGAAGTTCCGCAACCCATCCAATGCGCCGGACGAGTGGGAGAAGGCCGGTCTGGAGACCTTCACAGCCCGGATCGCCGCGGGTGGAAAACCCCAGGATCTGGAATTATGGGCCACGCTTACCGGCGCCGACGGTGGGCGTACCTTCCGTTATCTGAAGGCCATCCCGACGGCGCCCCTTTGCCTGGGTTGTCATGGCGGTGAGCTGGCTCCGGCTCTCGTGGAAAAACTGGCTGAGCTCTATCCAGAGGACCAGGCCCGGGGGTTCTCGGCGGGGGATATGCGCGGGGCCTTCACCGTCCAGTTCGAATTGCCGCGCTCCGGCGGCTAGCAGTTTTTCAACAGCCTGCTAGAGCGGAGGGCATAACCAAACGGCCGTACCAGGACCCGGGTTCGCCCGGGTCTTGCGCCTGGGCCGCCCAGCCCTTTCATTAGCCGGACCATGGCCCTCATCGATTTCAAGAATGTGACCCTCGCCCTGGGCGGTCCCCCGGTTCTCGACGGCGTGAATCTGCGCATCGAGAAGGGGGAGTGCATCTGTCTGCTGGGCCGTAACGGCGCGGGCAAATCGACTCTGCTGCGGCTGTTGGCCGGGATGATGGAACCGGACGTCGGCGAAATCGCCCGCCGTCCCGGTCTACGGGTGGGAAGGTTGGCCCAGGAACTTCCCCCGGACATTTCCGGCACCGTTGGCGAAGTGGTGGCCGGGGGCTTTGACGCCGTGGAGGTCCCGGATCCGGACTGGGAGCACAGGCACATGGTCGACCGGGTGATCACCCGGGCGGCCTTGGATCCCGCCGCCGATTTCGCCACCCTGTCCACTGGCAACAAACGCCGGGTGCTGCTGGCCCGTGCCATGGTCATCCAACCCGACCTCCTGTTGCTGGATGAACCCACCAACCATCTGGACATCGATGCGATCAAGAGACTGGAGGAGGATCTTCGCCGGTTTTCCGGCACTCTGGTCTTCGTGACCCATGATCGGTCCTTTCTGCGCAACCTGGCGCGGAGAATCGTCGAACTGGACAGGGGCCGGCTGCGGGACTGGACCTGCGATTACGATACCTTCCTGCGGCGCAGGGACGAGGCTCTGCGCGTGGAACAGGAGCAGAACGCCGGGTTCGACCGCAAACTGGCCAAGGAGGAGATCTGGATCCGCCAGGGGGTTCGTGAACGGCGCACCCGCAACGAAGGCCGCGTGCGCGAACTGCAACGGCTGCGCAAGGAACGTCTGATGCGACGGGATCAGATGGGCCAGGTCCGCCTCTCACTGCAGGACGTTGCCCGTTCCGGAAAACTGGTGGTCCGGGTTCGCGACCTGACCTACTCCTGGGGCGACAAGCTCATGGTCCGGGATTTCTCCGCGCTGGTCCAACGGGGCGACAGGATCGGAATCCTCGGTCCCAACGGCTCGGGCAAGACCACGCTGCTGCGGCTGTTGCTGGGGGATCTCCAGCCCGCGTCAGGGACGGTCCAGCCGGGTTCCAACCTGCAGGTGGCCTATTTCGACCAGCAGCGGGACCAACTGGACGAGACCAGGACCGTGCTGGAAAACGTCACCGAGGGACACGACCGGGTCCTGTTCAACGGTCGGTCCATTCACGCGGTGACCTACCTCAAGAATTTTCTGTTCACACCGGACCGGGCCAACGCGCCCATTTCCCACCTGTCCGGGGGCGAGCGCAACCGGTTGCTGCTCGCCCGACTGTTCACCAGGCCGGCGAAACTGCTGGTTCTGGACGAGCCCACGAACGACCGGGACCTTGAGACGGTGGAGTTGCTGGAGGAATTGGTGGCGGACTTCGACGGGACCCTGCTGCTTGTCAGTCACGATCGGGAGTTCCTGGACAACGTGACCACGAGCACCCTGGTTCTGGAGGGGCAGGGCCGCATCACCGAGACCGTGGGCGGCTATTCGGATTGGGTCCGGACGACCCGGAGCGCCGGAGCCGATCACGGCAAGGCGAAGTCGCACAGGAACAAAGACGATTCCGGCCCGGCCCGCAAAAAGCAACCAGCAGCCCAGCCCAGACGCCGGACCTGGCAGGAAAGCCAGGAACTGGAATCCCTGCCCGCGAGGATCGAGAACCTGGAATCCAAGCAGGCGGAGCTGCACGATTTGATGGTTGATCCCGGTTTCTATCGGGAAGCGGGGGACCGGATCGCCGAAGCCAAGGAGAAGCTGGCTGCGCTGAAGGCGGAGCTGGATCTGACCTACGCGCGGTGGGAGGAGCTCGAGGGTCTGGAAACCTAGCAGGCTGTTGAAAAACTGGGCTCGGTCGCGCTGGCCAGCCCGTTGGGTTCGGGCGGTGATCGGCCGTCTCCTTTGTTACTCCTCCTCC
>CBDUYZ010000223.1:0-4700 GCA_965371575.1 uncultured bacterium | reverse complement strand
GGGAGCCTGTTTGGTGCGGTTCCCGGCATCCTGACCGACGTAGATCTGTTCTCGGTCGATCTGGTCACCTCGGGTGACGGCACTGTGAACATCGACATCCTCAGCTACCGTTTCCGCGATCCGGTGAACACCTTCATCTTCGCGTACATGAACGGGATGAGCTTTGTCGTGGACTGCACGGCTCCGGCCGCGGTCACGGACATCACTGCGGCTCCCCGCCACAACAAGGTGGACGTGACCTGGACCCACGATCTGGCCGACGTGGACCATTTTGAGGTGTATCGCGGCCTGTGGTACGACACCACGGTCGGCGTGTCGGCCTATCCGGAGTACAATGACCAGCCGGGGAGCTTGATTCCGACCCGTCCGACCGATTACGGGGTCTTCCCCGGTCCGGTCGGCGAGTGGGTGCAGGTCGACGGAGGACTGGTAACTACCGCTGCCTTCACCGACACCTGGGCCGTTTCCCTGCGTGGTGTCTATTACTACGAGGTCTTCGCGGTCGACGCGGTCGGCAACGGCAGCGCGGTGGCACTCGCCAACGATCGGGCGACCAACTACTGGCTGGGTGACGTCTATGGTCCCGATCTAGACCCGGTGCCGAACGGCGTAGTTGACGTGCCCGACATTAATGTTCTGGCCACCTACTTCGGTACGACCATTGCCTTGGGCGACCCCGGCAACGACACCGACGTCGGTCCGACGGACGATTGGAGCCGGGTGGGCATTCCCCTGACCGACAGCAAGATCGATTTCGAGGATCTGATGGTCTTCTCGATGAACTTCGGCGTGGTCTCTGCAGCCAAGGATTGGGCCCCCATCAGCAAGGTTGTCGACCTAGTCTGGGTGAGCTATGAAGACGGCACCATGGCCCTGCGCCTGGTGAACGGCACCGGCTTGAAGGGCCTGAATGTGAAGGCCGCCCAGCCGGTCAACCTGGTCACCGCCGGCCGCTTGCTTGATGGCCAGTCCGAACTGACGTTCCTGAAGAACGTCGGTTCGAATCTGGACGCGAACGTCGCGGTGATGGGCGTGAACAACGGATTCAGCGGGAGCGGCGATCTGATGGTCATCGCGGCCAACAGCCCGATCAGGGCCGAGGATCTGACGATCACCGCTCGCGGCACCGACAACAGTGAGATGACCGTGAATCTGGACAAGACCAGCGACACGGTGATTCCGCGGGTGTTCGCTCTGAACGCCAACTGTCCGAACCCGTTCAACCCCATGACCAAGATCAGCTTTTCGCTGCCCGAGGCCCAGGCCGTCAAGTTGGCGGTCTACGGCATCGACGGCCGCAAGGTAGCGACGCTGCTGAACGAAACCCGGGGACCGGGTCTGCACGAAGTCATCTGGACCGGCCAGGATGACAGCGGTCGTCAGGCGGCTTCGGGGATGTACTTCTATCGAATCGATGCCGGACCGTACAGCCAGGTCCGGAAGATGACGTTGATGAAGTAACAGTCCGACAACAGGGTGGCCCGGAGTGTTTCGCTCCGGGCCGCCACGCCGGACCGTGCAACCAGGTGAGAAGGATGACCCTGATCAAGTAAGGAGTTCTTGTCATGAATCTGTGGACGGCAATCTCTCGCCTGATCTTGTTTACGACCTTGTTGGGTCTGCTGGTGGTTTGTCCGGTTCTTGCGCAGGTCCATCTGTCGTTCACTCCGGCGGACACCACGGTGGCGCTCGGCCAGCCCGGTCGCCTGTCCATCATGGTGGACGAATCTTTCGAGTATCGCACCATCGATGTCACGGTGACCTACGACACGACCATCGTCCGTTCGTTGGGCGGTACGGCGGGCGCGTTGTACACCGACAGCGGCATCTTTACCTTCAAGGGCTTCGAGGAGGATACCCTCGGCACCTGGCACGGATACGCGGTGCTGATGGGTGCTGGTCTCTTCATCAAGGGTCCGGGTGAATTGTACTATTGGGACTTCGAAGGATTGGCCGAAGGCACCACCCCCATCACCTCGGTGAAGGTCTTTGTGTCGACCACCGATGGGAGCTGGTTCGAGGATGTTTCCCTCCCTCCCACGACCATCATCGTGGGAGACCCTCTCAGCAACGAGGACGACGTGCCGAGCTTTCGGTCCGACCTGCGGATCTGGCCCAACCCCTTCAACCCCCGGACCGAGATCGTCTGTGATCTGGACCGGGCCGGATGGGTCGAATTGGCGGTCTACGACGTTCGCGGTCGGCAGGTGGTGGTCCTTTACGAAGGTTCCGCCCCGGCGGGCCCGTTCACCAGCAGCTGGAACGGCCTTGATTCCCGCGGCATCTCACAGCCCGGAGGAGTCTACCTCTTCGGGTTGGCGACTTCCGCGGGCCGCTTGATAACCAAGGGCGTCCTGCTCAAATAACCTGCCGGGAATTGTCGGTTCGTGGCCGCGCGCGAGCGGTCCAGGCGGCGATTCCCGGTTTCTTTCCGGTCCCGGTTTTTTCCCATCCCTGCTATAGTGTTCCGCCATGGACAAAGGTTTTGACCTGATTCGCATCTGGAGCACGCGTGCCCGCATTCGACGACAGAGGCTACCTGACCGATTTCGACGCCTGGACCAGGGACATCGCCGTCGCGCTGGCGGCCAAAGCGGGAATCGGCGAGCTGACCGCCGACCACTGGCGGGTCATCGATTTTCTGCGCGAGCACCAGAGCGCCCACGGCGTGGCGCCCATGATCCGCGTGCTGTGCAGGGAGACCGGTTTGTCCCTGAAGGAGATCTACGAATTGTTTCCCAAGGGGCCCGCCAGGGACGCCTGCCGCGTGGCTGGACTGCCCCGGCCCGACTCATGTGTTTGAGCTGGAGGATGAATCCATGAATTTCCGCCGATCCATCACCGTCCTGATCCTGGGCGCAGTTCTGCTGGGCGCCGGTTGCTCGTCCGGCCCCTCGGCCGACGACCGTTTCGTTGTCCTGGCGGGCAACTATCTCGACCGCATGCTCGAGCTCAACCCAGAGTGGGCCACCAGTCTGGGCGACCACCGGTTCGACGACCGGATCAGCGATATGACCGAGGCCGGCTTCCGGGCCCGGGTGGATTTCAACCGGGCCTACCTGGACACCCTGGCCGGGATCGATGCGGGCCGGCTCAGCCAGGCCAACCGTATCGACTATGAAATCCTGATGGAGCAGTGCGAAACGGTCATCTTCATGATCACCGAAGTGCAGGAATACAAGTGGAATCCCACCATGTACAACCCGGGTGACGGGATCTACAACCTCCTGGCCCGCGACTACGCTCCGTTGCCCGAACGGCTGGCCGCGGTCAAATCGCGCCTGCTCGAGATTCCCCACCTGCTGGAGGCGGCCCGCAGCAACCTGGACAATCCGCCGGCCATCATGACCGTGACAGCCATCAAGCAGAATCCAGGCGTCATCAACCTGATCATGGACGGCCTGCAGCCCTATCTCGACCAGGCGCCCGGGATGAAGGACGAGTTGACCACTGCGCGGTCGCGGGCCATCGCGGCGCTGGACCATTACGGACGCTGGCTGGAGTCGGATCTGCTGCCGCGCTCGAACGGCAACTTTCGCCTGGGCAAGGATCTGTGGCGCGCCAAGCTGAAGTTCGCGCTCTCCTCCGACCTGACGCCCGCCGATATCCTGGCCGACGCCGAGCGCGATCTGGCCGCCACCCGGGAGCAGATGTACGAGATCGCGCTGCCTCTTTTCCGGGAATATTTCGGCGGCCACGTGGACGACACCTCGCCGGGCCAGGATGCCGTCATCCGCCGGGTGCTCTCCCGTCTGGCCGACGATCACCCCACCAACGAGACCATCGTGCCCCGGGCGCGCGAAGGCCTGGACAGGATCACCGGGTTCGTGCGGAAGAATAAGCTGGTCGATGTGCCCGACGACCCGGTGGAGATCATCGTCATGCCCGAGCACCAGCGCGGCATCGCCATCGGCTATTGCGATTCACCGGGACCCCTGGAAGAGAAGGGCACCACGTTCTACGCCATCAGTCCCACGCCCCGGGACTGGACGGCCGCGCGCGCCGAAACCTTCTACCGCGAGTACAACGACTACATGCTGGAGAACCTGACCATCCACGAGGCGATGCCCGGCCACTACCTGCAGATCGCCCACGCCAACAAATTCAAGGGATCCACGCCGCTGCGCGCCATCTTATCCAGCGGCACCTTCGTCGAGGGCTGGGCTACCTACGCCGAGCAGTTGATGGTGGCGGCCGGTTACGGGGGGCCTGAACTTCACCTGCAGCAGCTGAAGATGCGCCTGCGGTTGATCATCAACGCCATCATCGACCAGAAGATTCATACCGGAGACATGACCGAAGGCGAGGCCATGGAGATGATGATGGTCGACGGGTTCCAGGAGGAAGGCGAGGCGGCCGGCAAGTGGATTCGCGCCCAGCTGACCTCGACCCAGCTTTCGACCTACTACGTGGGCAACATGGAGATCAACGGTCTGCGGCGCGATTACGAGAAGAAGGCCGGCGGCAAGTTCAACCTGAACAGGTTCCACAACGAGCTGCTGAGCTTCGGGTCGCCCGCGCCCAAGTACGTGCGCGAGCTGATGGATCTGGATTGAACCCCGGGGTCTAACCCGGGCTCGAGCAGGTCCAGTTTTTCAACAGCCTGCTAGAGAAGACCCAGGCGGCCCAGCACGTAAATCACCAGCCGATAGGAAACGGCGATCAACACCAGCCAACCGATGAGCATCACGGCATTCATG
>CBDUYZ010000222.1:0-4713 GCA_965371575.1 uncultured bacterium | reverse complement strand
CTGATGATGCAGAACCCATGAGGTGACCGTGACCCGATCCGGAAAAATCGTGCCCCTTGCGCCCCGCCCTGCATCCTACACGACGGAAGTGCAGGCGGGATCCCACCAGGGAGGCCGCAAAAGGCTGCTCTGGGCAGGCGTGGCCGCGCTGGCAGGCCTGGCTCTGCTGGTGCTCTTTGGCCCGGACGAACAGACTATCAAGGAGCGTTTCGAATACTACGGCGCCCCGGGTCAATTGGAGATCATGCCGGAGATTTCCATCGAGGAGGGGTATCATAAAGCCCATCAGATTCCCAGATCGCTTCAGGTGGAACCGCCGCCGGCCAGAATCGAGATCGAGAAGAATGATCCGAGCAAGGACGGGATCGAGGAAATACCTCCGGTCAATCTCCAGGACCCCAATGAAGTGGAAAGAGTCAGCAAATTTCCCCGGGACAATGCGGAGATGTCCGTTGATCAGCAGGTCGAAATGGCCATGCCCAGGCAATCCAACCCCGACTGGTACATCCTGAACCTGGTCCGGCCCGAATACCCGCTGGGTGCCAGCGAGACCGATCGGCGCATTCGCGTCATCACAGTCAAGGTGGCTATCTTCGTGGGACCCGACGGCTTGGTGACTGACGCCATGGTGCGCAGTAACGACGGCAGCCGGCTGTTCGAGGTGGAGACCATCAAGGCCGTCAAGCAATGGAAGGTCGGCTGGCGGGTCAACCCGGGCATCGGGCGGTGGTATAATATTACCTGGCGGTTCAAGAGTCCCTATTTCACGCGCTGAAGACAGGTCGCGCCGAGCAGAACATGGTTCAGTACCGGTTGGTATCCGCGGCGGCCTCGGCGGGTTCGGCCAGCAGCGAATCGACAGCCGCGCCTTCTATCAGCCGCCACGCCTCGGCGAAACGCCCACCTGGAAAAGGAACGATTTCCCCGGACTGGAACATGCGGACGGTGCCCGCAAAGGATTCCGGACCTTCAGCTTCGAAACCCCGGCTGGCCAGCCGGTTCCGCAGGGCATGGGCAAGTTGGACGCGAGTCGTCGCCTCGCTGCGGATGATTGTGTCGAGCAGCATGCGGGTGGCCTGATAGGATTTCAGGGCCAGGACCGAAGCTTCCCGGGGATAATTCTCGCCGTTCCACCTTTCCCGGAATTCCGAGGTCCACTCGGCGGGGAACAGGGCTAGGTCGTTCGGGAAGATCGCCCGCTCCAGCACCGTTCCTGAGCGTTCCCGGAGCTTATCACTGTTCCAATTGCTTAGGCCCAGGATCAAGGAGCCGGCGTGGTAGAAATCCAGCTGGGGCCCCAACAGGATCATCTGATCCACCGACGCGGGCACGAAAATGACCTCCGGGCGTTCCTTGCGCAGGGCCAGGATGGGGTCCTTGAAATCAGTGCCTTGGGCAGGAAATGTGACCTGGGCCACGATTTCGCCCCCCCAGCCCTCAACATCGGTCCGGAACACGTCGGCGAAACGCCGTCCCTCGGGCGTATCGGGAAACATGAGGCCGAAGCGCTTCTTCAGCATCACCGAGGTGGCCAGGGCCGCCAACAGGCGTGTTTCGTAGAGCCCGGTCAGGTTGGTCTGGAAGATCTCCTCGCCCAGTTCCCAAATGCGCTCGTTGGTCGCGGTCGGGGAAACCAGGGGTACCTGCCAATGATCGGCCACGACCGCCACCGCGACGGTCGGGGCGCTCATCAGGGCACCCAGCAGGGCGATGCTGCCCTCTTGACTGCACAGACGCCGGGCGGCCAGGGCGCTGGACACCGGGTCTCCTTCGCTGTCCTCGACCTTGAACTCGAAGAAAGTACCCTGGGCGGAGTTGGTCACTTCCAGGGCCAGCAGGGCCGCATCGTAGAAAGCGTTCCCGAGAACGGCGTACCTGCCAGTCAAAGGACAGATGACGCCCACCTGGTTGGCACGGACCTCGCCGGCAAATCCAGGCCTGACCATTCCGGAGCCGCCGCCGAGAAGATCGCGGGAAGCCAGGGTCCAGACATTTTCCGGTGCCCGGGTCTCCAACTCCAGGACCACCGCTTCGATTTCCGCCACCCGGCCGTCCGCCAGCAACCGCTCCACCCGCAAGTAACCCAGATAGGGTTGCAGAGCGCTGCCGGGGTACTGGGTCGCGAGTTCAGTCAACTGATCCAGATCCAAGCCGCCAAGATAGGCAGCTGACAGCGGTCGACCGTCTGGCCCGGCCTGACCGGCCGGATCGTGGTCGTAAAGGGAAACGTGGAAGCCCGCTCCGCGCAGCGAGTCCCCCGCCGCAACGGCCAGCTCGGCTCCCCGGACCAGGGCAGGAGCGACTTGGCGGCTGTCGGGATACTGGTTCAGAAGCTGGTCCGTCAGTTGGAGGGCGCGCTCCGTCTCAGCGAGTCTGGCCGCGGAATCGATGGCCAGGAACAGGACTTCATCGTTGCGGACAAAGCCGGGATATTGTGCCAGGATGGACTCGGCGACGACCAGGGCTTCGCTGTCGTGCTGGAGAGAATGCTCCCGGGTGAGTTTGAACAACAACCGCTCGGCCTGCTCCAGCTCCGAACCGGTCAATTGATCAGGACGGCCGTCGGGCTTGCCCCCCGAGCCGCATCCGGACAGGCCGCACAGACCGAACCAGACCAGGAACAGCAGAACGGGCGCCCCGCTTCCCCTCAGGAACCGCACCATGGAAGCCTCCTACTTCACTTCAAATCCGGCTGCACCCAGCACCATGCCGTCCTCGTTCAGGACCTTGACCTCCCAGGATCCGGTCCAGGCGGGCGGGTAGGTCTTGTAGGACCAGGTCCGCCAGTTTTCCGAACCCACCGACAGATCCACCCGGGCCATGGTCTTGCCCTCGCGGTACCAGACGTGGGTCACCGAGGTTGGAGGACTCATTCCGTGCACCCTGGTCAGGCAGTAGACCCGGTTCCCGTCGGCCGGAAACGTGGCTCCCTCGCCGATGA
This sequence comes from uncultured bacterium, assembly GCA_965371575.1. Classification (GTDB taxonomy): domain Bacteria; phylum Krumholzibacteriota; class Krumholzibacteriia; order LZORAL124-64-63; family LZORAL124-64-63; genus JAGLCY01. Next base: position 1,772 of record CBDUYZ010000222.1, on the reverse strand, counting down.
CAGAACGTGTCTCCTTGTCGACTTCAGTGCCGAAGAAGATGTCCACCCAGACGCCCTCCCTCTGGACCTGTTCCTGGGGCGAAGACTCCTTGACGATTGCGGCGCCTTCCTCCTGGGCCACTGCGGGATGCCACCCGCCGCCGACAACGACAGCCAGCAGGACGAAAGCGCCCGCCAGCATCCGTCCCGTCCATTGCATGTGTTTTTCAGACATCATTCAGCCTCCCTATTCAATATTTTTGCGCAGTTCCTCGATGCTCTTGGGATTCAGGACCTCGGGATTGTGAAGGTTATCCTTGAGAAATTTCGCGTCTTCGGCCAACTCACTGTCCGGGTACTCCTCCAGTAGTTTCAGCAGGTATCGCTCGGCGTTCCTCGTGTCCATCCTGGCTTCCAGGACGATGTTCGCCGCCATGAACAGGGCGTCGTCACCCCGATCGCTTTCAGGATAGTCGGAATAGACCAAATCGAGGAGTTCAATCTTGCGGTCGACACTGGAAACGGCCATGGCCCTGGCGAACAGTTCATCCACGCTCAATCCCCTGCCCGGCGCAAACTCGCCCAGCATTTCCACGTTGTGCTGTTTCCGGGCTTCCAGCAGGAAGTCCCTGATGATCGCTTCCTGCCAGATCGGCATCATCTCCAGTTCGACCGTTGCTTTCACCTCGGAAAAGGTCGAGGGACGTTCGTTAACCCGCTTGAGAATCTCCACTACGTGCCACTGGTCGAGAATCCGGAACGGGGGGTGCAGGCCGATTTCCAGATCAAATACCTCATTTATGAACTTCATGGAACCCTTGATGAAGGGGATCGTTGCATCCTGGTTGAACCATCCGACACTGCCTTCATGGACCTTGGACTCCTCGTTGACGGACATCTCCACCATGACGGACATCCAGTCGTTACGCTTCCCGCCTGCTACCAGACGTTGGTAGGCTTTTTCGGCCGCGTCCTTGGTCAGACATTCGATATGACGCGCATTGACTATACCCAACTGTCGATATTTGCTCCGGTTGTTCATGAAGTACTCGCGAACCTCCTCATCGGAAGGCTTCCGATCCCTGAGCAGACCGTAATTAAGCATGGCTCTTACGAGGGTATCGCGACGCTTGGCGATGATGGTCCTGGCCACATCCGGGTCGTTGTAAAGCCCCTTGGTCACCGCGGCCCGGGCCATGAGAACATTATCGACCATGCGTTTGAGCAACAGGCGCTCACCTGTGGGACCTTGGTAGGTTGTCTCCTGTGCGGCTGGCAATTCTTCGCGATACAGTTCGAGATCCCGGGCAGTGATCTCGAAGTCTCCCACCAGGGCGATGACGCCGGACGCGTCGTTGGTCCCGTCACCGAACAACGGCTGCCACTGGAAGTTCTTGGCGATGGTCCGAGACCCGGCGGACGACGAGGAACCCTCCTGACAGGCGGCCAGCAGCACCAGGGAAGAGACAATCAAGAGCAAAACGAACAGGCGGCGAACTGAACACATGGGCGGTACTCCTTGGTGGGGCTCTCAGTGGAGCCGGGACATTCTATTCAGAGCAGGTCGGAGCGACCTTGGTCCTCCAGCCTTGAGATGATCTCCTTGATTTTCTGGGCCTCGAACCTGCTGCAGACCAGCAGGGCGTCGGGCGTGTCCACCACGACCAGATCCCGGACCCCCACCAGGGCTACCAGACGGTCGGCGGCCAGCACGATATTGTCCCGGCTGTCGACGGCCAGCAGATCTCCGCGACCCCGGTTGTCTCCGGACAGAGTGGGGGCCAATTCACCCC
>CBDUYZ010000221.1:0-4723 GCA_965371575.1 uncultured bacterium | reverse complement strand
TGGCCGCGCAGATCGAATCCATCTACACCAAGGACGAGATCCTGGCCATGTACCTCAATCAGATCTACCTGGGCAAGGGCTCCTATGGCGTACAGGCGGCCGCCCATACTTTTTTCGGCAGGGATGTCTGGGAGTTGGGCCCGGCCGAATGCTCCATGATTGCCGGCATGATCCAGTTGCCTGAGAGGTTCTCGCCCTTCCGCCACCTGGACCGCGCCTACGCGCGACGGGCGACCGTCCTGGAAACGATGATCAAGGCCGGCTATCTGACCCGGCCCGAGGCGGAGACCATCGGCGCCACCGATGTTCATCCCGTGGCGAGGTCGGCCGGGCCGGGTGCTTCCGCAGGTTTCGCCGCCTATTTCGAGGAGGAGGTGCGCAAAAAACTCGAGAAGGACTACGGGGTCTCCAAGCTGTACAAGGAAGGGCTTCGGGTCTGGACGACCCTCAATCCACAGTACCAGCGTTGGATGGAGGACGCGCTGGAAACCCACCTGGTCACTGAGGAGACGGAACGTAATTTCCCCATGACCAGGGCCCGCTTCGACAGTCTCACCGCTGCCGGCGAACGGCCCGAAAAAATCGAATACCTGCAGGGCGCGGCCCTGCTCGAGGATGTCCGGACCGGTGCCATCCTGGGCATGGTGGGGGGACGCTCATTTACCGACTACAAATGGAACATGACCACCCAGGCGTCTCGGCAACCCGGTTCGATCTTCAAACCGTTCGTCTACCTTACCGCCATCCAGAATGGTTATACCCCCAGTTCCATTCTCATGGACACCCCCTTCGTCCTGGACACCGGAGTCAGTCTCTGGCGTCCCAAGAACTTCAGCGGACGATTCAAGGGACCCCTGACCCTCCGCTACGCCCTGAGCCGTTCGGTCAACATTCCCACGGCCAAACTTTACCTGGACTTCGGTCTGGCCCCCGTGCTGGAAAACATTCAGAGGCTCGGCTTCACAACGATCCTGCCCAAGGTACCGGCCCTGTTCCTCGGCGCCGGCGAGGTCACCCTGCGGGAAGTAGTGGCCGCCTACAGCTCCTTTGCCAACCACGGGGTATATGTCAAGCAGCACTTGATCACGCGGGTGGAAAGTGCCCAGGGGGAGATCCTCTACCAGGTGAGGATCGAACAGCGCGGGGCCCTGGAACCAGCCGAGGCCTACATGATGACGAATCTGCTGGAGACCACCCTGAAGGAAGGTACAGGTGTCAGCGCCAGGTGGCGGGGTTTCACCAAATCCGGCGCCGGCAAGACCGGCACCACCAACGAAAGCACCAACGCCTGGTTCTGCGGGTTCACTCCCAGTTTCTGCGCTGGCATCTGGGTGGGTTTCGACCAGAACCAACCCATGGGAAATGGAGCCACCGGCGCACGCATGGCTCTTCCGATCTGGGCAAATTTCATGGGCAAGATCACCGACCAGAAGGGTGACGAGCCCTTCATCCGGCCACCAGGCATTGTCGAGAAGACGGTCTGTCTGAATTCCGGCATGCTGGCCGCCAGCGGTTGCGATTCCATCGCCGTAGAGGTATTCCTGCCGGACAACTTTCCCCAGGACATATGTGACCTGCACGGCGGCCAACTCCACGATTTCCAGGGTCTGAACAAGGACTTTCAGACCCTTGACCGCGACGAGAACGAGTTCTGACGCCGTCGGCAACAACCCTGGACCTTGTGTCTGCATCTAGAGCTTAGCCTCGCCTGAGTGCTCAGATGCGCTCAAGATGCAGACACAAGGTCCAGGGCTGTTGTGCGTCGGGAGCGGGACTCATTCGAGGCGGTCCAGGATCAGACTGTTGCAGGGGACGGCGGTGGCGGAGAATGTGAGAGCCGCAAGAATGCGGTCGGCGGCAGTGGCGGCCTTTTCCGAGTTGTCGCAATAGAGGCGGACCAGGATATCGCCTTTGGCCACCTTCGTGCCGACCTTGGGCAGGAAGTCGATTCCGGCGGTCAGATCCAGAGGGTCGTCTACCTGCCTGCGGGCGCCGTCCAGATCGGCCAGGGACAATCCCACCTGCCGGCAATCCACCTTCGCCAGCCAGCCATCCCGGGGAGCTTCCAACTCGAAGGCCAGGGGCGCCACAACTAGTCCGAAATCATCACGATCAGGCTTGAGAACTCCGTTCTGGGCTTCTACCCAGGACAACATGCGATCGAAAGCCCGGCCCGACTCCCAGACCTCGCGTACCCTGCTCAAGGCCGCGTGATGATCTGGTTCGAGACCGGCCATCCGGACCATCTCCGCCACCAGATCCTCGGTCAGGGCCACCAGATCGGCGGGGGCCGTATCGCGCCCGGCCGGTCGCAGGGCGGCAAAGGCTTCGATAGTCTCGTTGGCGTGTCCGATCGCCCTGCCCAGAGGTTGATCCATGTCGGAAAAAACCACGGACATCCGGCGCCCATGGAGCCGGCCCACCGCCACCAAGGCGACCGCCAGTTCCCGTGCGCGAGACATGTCGTCCATGAAGGCGCCAGAACCCGTCTTCAGATCGATGATGATGGTTTCCGGGCCCGCCGCGAGTTTCTTGGACATGATCGAAGCAGTGATCAAGGGAACACAATCCACCGTCGCGGTGACGTCGCGCATGGCGTAAATCCGCCCGTCCGCAGGGGCGATGGAACCGCTCTGCCCGATGATGGCACAGCCGACCTGCTCGACAAGCCCCAGGAATTCCCCGTTGTCCATGTGGATGCGATACCCCGGGATCGCTTCCAACTTGTCCAACGTGCCGCCGGTGTGTCCCAAACCCCGCCCGGACAGCATGGGAACCTTCAGACCGCACGCCGCGGCGAGGGGGGCCAGCAGCAGACTGACCTTGTCCCCCACCCCTCCGGTGGAATGCTTGTCGGCCGAAGGAGCGGACAGGCCGCTTGTGTCCAGTTCCTCGCCGGAGTGCAACATGACCCCGGTCAGGCAGGCGGTTTCCTCGGGAGTCATGCCCCGGAACCAGACAGCCATCAGGAAGGCCGACATCTGGTAATCTGCGAAGGCGTTCGCGGTAAACCCGTTCACCACGAATTCGATCTGGGAAACGGTCAGTTCGCGGCCTTGTTTCTTGGCTTCGATGATCTCAAGAATATTCAAGACTTTCCTTCCCGATCACCCGACTCGGGCGCGAGGTTGTCCACGAAGGTTTCGAAGGCGTGGGGAAGCAGTTCCCCGAGGGAAAACTGCAGGACCTCTCCCTTTGAACCCCGGTCCCCGGCTACCAGGACGATCAGATCCGGTCCGAACTCGCGCAGGACCTGCCGGCACGCCCCACAGGGAAGCGTGGGATCGGCCCCGTCGGCGCAGATGGCAATGGCCTTGAAATCGACTTCCCCGGCGGCCACGGCCCGGAAAACCGCCGCCCGCTCGGCGCAGACAGAAAGTCCTATGCTGGCATTTTCCACATTGGTCCCCTGATGGACAGAACCGCTATTACCCAGCAGAGCGGCGCCCACACGGAACTTCGAGTAGGGGGAGTAACTGCGGAGGCGGGCTTCACAAGCCACTTCCACAAGGCGGCTGAATTCTTCTTTCACGATAGAGGTCCTTTCCGGATCTCGGGCAGAAAACTGGATCCCTTGCGGGGCGGGGCGCTCCCGAAAAAATCCGCGAAGGTGGCAGCCACGTCCATGAAACCTCTCCGCGTGCCCAGATCCCTTCCGCCACGTTGGCCGGAGAGGTAGGCCAGCAGGGGGACATGCTCTCGGGAGTGGTCGGTACTCGGGGTGGTCGGATCATTGCCGTGATCCGCGGTCAGCAGCAAAAGGGTTCCCGCGGACAAATCCCCGAGAAAGGGACCCAGCCAGCGGTCGAACTCCTCCAGGCCCCGCTTCATCCCCTCCGGGTCGTTCCGGTGCCCCCACAGCATGTCGAAGTCGACCAGATTCAGCAGGAGCAGGGTATCCTGATCCCCGATCTCGGCGCACAACCGGGCAATCCTGGCCATGCCCTCGGCATTGCTCTTGGAGGGAAAGGTTTCATCGATGCCGACCCCGGCATACAGGTCATAGATCTTTCCGATGGAAAGCACCCGCACACCGTGGGCCTGCAGCGCCGTCAACAGCAATCCTGCGGGCGGATCCAGGGCGTAATCGTGTCTGTAGGGCGTCCGTTCGTAGGCCCCCGCCGCCCCAGTGAAGGGCCGGGCGATGACCCTACTGACCTGATGGGGCGGCCGCAACATATCCCGGGCGATTGCACAGACCCGGTAGAGTTCCTCGAGGCTGCAGACCTCGTCGTGGGCGGCGATCTGAAACACGCTGTCAGCCGAGGTGTAGACGATCAGTTTGCCCGTCTGTCGGTGTTCATCACCCAGTTCCTTGATGATGTCCGTACCGCTGGCGGCCTTGTTGCCGAGCACACCATAACCGGTCAACCGGGAAAACTCGTCGATCACTTCGGCCGGAAAACCTTCAGGGTAGGTCGGAAAAGGCACCGTGGTGACCAGACCCATCAATTCCCAATGGCCGGTCGTGGAATCCTTGCCGACGGACACTTCCTCCAGCCGACCGTAGGCGGCCGAGGGCTCGGTCACCGGAGCCACCCCCTGTATCCTGTGGAGATTGCCCAGGCCCAGACTCTGAAGATTGGGAATATCAAGCCCACCGACCTGGGCCGCCATATTCGCCAGGGTGTCGCTGCCGGCATCACCGTATTCGGCTGCGTCTGGAGCGCCGCCAACTCCGAGACCGTCCAGGATGATGAGAATGGCCGTGGCCATGAATTTT
>CBDUYZ010000220.1:0-4743 GCA_965371575.1 uncultured bacterium | reverse complement strand
CGAAGGGTGACACGCCAGCGGATGAGGACGACGATCTGCCGTTCTGATCCGGGCGGCTGAGTCGCGAATAATGTAGGAAGCCACCCTCTGGGAAAACGTCTTTGGGCTTACGCCCTGCGGATTGTTGCCCCAGAGGGTGGCTTTCTGTTTTTCTGCAGAAAGGCCTTCGGACCAGAGGTGTACCGGATGACGAGCGGGGGAGGGCAAGGCAAAATGCCTCAAGGCCACTTGACTTTTGAGGAATAGTCCTTCTGATGGGACAATTTTGCCCCCTGTAAAAAACTTAAACATCAAATACAGGGGCCCCCGGGGGCCTTTTGCAACATGCCATCCGGCCTCAACGGACCAGATACATATTCGGAGACACAACTGAAACTGTTAAATTTATTGACAATTTAGGGTTGTTGCGGATAAAATTAGGTTTCCTTCGCAAGGAAGCCCAGTATTTGCAACCAGGACTATAGTTAGAAGGTTTCTCCATCGGCTTCACTCAAATTCGCCGGTAGCGCTTCCTCCCAAGCCTCCTGGAGCAGTATTATGACGACCCAAAATTCCTCCTATTCCCGCATTTTCGCCTTGTGGTTGGTGTTGCTCGCCTTTTTGTGCTCAATGATGCTGCCTTCTCTCGCCCTTGCAAAAATGCATATTAGGAATGGGTCGGAGGGGGATCCGGGGGATGGGCTAGGTTCCACAGGAAGTGGCGGACTTCCATATGATCTGTATGATAAGGAGCTTTCAGAGGTTCCGTCTGTTAGGAGCCTTTAAATAAGTCCGACTACGCAGTTGTGGCCCATTCCAATCAATCAGAATTTCCAGCAGTTAGTTATTTTCCCTATCTGGGAAAATGGTCTACTTCAATTTGTGATAATTTATTTTGATTACAATAAATTTGAGGCAATTCGATGAATTTGCCTGCCGGAATTAACAACCAGTGGTTAACAACTTCTTTGTTTTCGGCAATAAAATTTAATGAAGCCCAAGAGCTTCATCATAGGGAAGAATTTTGTGCTTCCAATGACATCCTGAGTTCCATGTTAAAATCCAATATGACACTTGTGGACTTTGAGAAGGTTACAGGAATTGATGTTCTAGCGCTCTATGGATGGAATATTGTTTTTCAAAGAGACAATGAACAACTGACCCAATTTTTTCTTCAACTCAATGAAATTGAATTTGACCAATTTCCTCAATTAAATGTTATCCGGCTATGGGGAGTTCTAAATCTGGGTGAATACCAAGAAGTGTTGGAGGAATGCTCATTTTTTGTTGAGAACAATTATGAACCGATACACCCTTTAATGGCAGAATTTCTATTCTTAAAATCTTATGCTGAATCCAAACTCGGATTTCCCGACAAAGCAGCTATTAATGCCGAGACTGCGTATTCTCTATTTCGCATTTTGGGAAATCCCATGGGAATGGGATGGGCGGGGAATTATCTGGGATTAATTTACCTTCAATTGGCTGATTTTCGTGAATCATTGAAGTGGTTTCATCGGATTTTGCCTACCTATATTGATTTTGATCTACCTCTAAAACAATCCATGGTCAATCTGAACATCGGCGTGACCCATTACAAGATCGGCGATTACCAGGCCTCTTTCGACCATCTCCACATATCCCACAAACTCGGAGTCGAGGGCGGCTGGATACATCGCCAATGCTTCGCCAACATCGCGCTGGGCAATGTCTATCGGCTGACCCGGGCTTATGAAACATCGCGCAAGCATCTGCACACAGCCTACAACCAGGCACAGAAACTTCAGTTTCCCCGCGAGGAAGCTCTGGCTCTAGAGTTCCTCGGCGACGTCTACCGCGATGAAGGTTTGCCGAGCGAGGCGCGCCGGTATTACGCACGGGCCCTGGCCATCGGGTTGAAGATCGCTCCTGAAGGTGACATCGTCATGGAGGTGCACCGCCGCGTTGGCGAGTGTCACTTCCTGGAAGGGCAGCTTGGCCGAGCCATGTCCGAGTTGAACAAAGGGTTGGCGATGGCTCGCGCTCAAGGCGACCGCTTCGAGGAAGCGGTGATCCTGCGCGTGATGTCCGACGCGAGCCTGCAGGTGGGGGATCTTAAATCGGCGCGCAGTTACATCGACGGTTCGGTCACGATCCTTCGTGAGATCGACGCCCGTCACGAACTCGCCATCTCGCTGATGAGAAGCGCCGATCTCACGCTGCAGGAAATGGGAAACGGACGTTCTCCACTGCCTCGCCTCACCCAACTCAACGAGGCCTGGAATCAGGCGACCAGCGCCCTGGACCTGTTCATCCGCGTCGATGTACCCTGGTGGACCGAGAAATCGCGGGCTCAGGTGGGTCGGATCGCCAGGATGCGAGCGGCCCAGGAGCGGGCCGACAAGCATGCCACGGGGAAAAACGGGAAAGCCGGCGCCTACAATCCGGGCGATGTCATCATCCACACCAGTGGCCAGATGCGCGACCTGCTTATGCTATGCGACATGTTCGCGGGCAGTGATGAACCCGTGTTGATCACCGGCGAAACGGGGACCGGCAAGGAACTCATCGCGCGACGCATCCATCAGCACAGCAAGTGTCATGACGGAAATCTGGTGACCGTGAACGTGTCGGCGATTCCGCAAACGATGTTTGAACGCGAGTTCTTCGGGCACGTGAAGGGGTCTTTCAGCGGCGCCGACCGCGACGGCGAAGGCTACGCCGCACGGGCCGACGGCGGCACCCTGTTTCTGGACGAGATCGGCGATCTGCCCCTCGAAGCCCAGCCCAAGCTGTTGAGGCTGCTGCAGGACGGTACCTACCAGGCCATCGGTGACCCGAGGGAAAGGCACAGCGATATCCGGCTCGTGGCCGCCACGAATTCGAATCTTCAACAGTTGGTTGCCGAGGGAAAATTCCGGGCCGATCTCTACTATCGTATAAGAACCCTCGATCTTGATCTGCCCCCGGTCCGTGACCGCCATGAAGATGTGCTGCCGCTGTTGCGCCACTTCCTGAGTGAGGCGGCGAATCGGTACGTGGATTTGGCCGAGTATTTCAACGGGCCCAGCCTGGCGGCCATCGAAAAGTTCGACTGGCCGGGCAACGTGCGGGAGATCGCCATGGTGGCCCGCCGCGCGCATGTGGATCTGATGTCGAGGGGCCGGGTGGAAGTCAAGATCCCGCGGGACAAGAACTCGTCGCTTGTTCTATCGGGGCCCGGCTTCCTGTCCTTCGAGGCAGTGGCGGGCGACGATAAGCCCGGGTTGACCTCGAGCGATGCTTCGGAAAGATCCCGCCTCCTGCTGGCCCTTGATGAAGCCGGCGGCAATCGCAACGCCGCCGCCAAGGCCCTCGGCGTGGGGCGCAGCACCCTGTACCGCCGGATGTTCAAGCTGGGAATCCCCACGCGCAGAAGCTGATTCGCCTCGACTGTTCGCCGACACCAGAGGTAGGACCGTATGCGCAACTGCCGATATTCATATCCCCACCAGATTCTGAGATTCCCGACATCAACCACCCCGCAAGGAGAATGCGATGATTAACCTGCGTTCAGGCGGGCCGGTCCGGCTATTGGTCGCCGGTCTGATCCTGCTGGTCCCGGCCCTGGCGGCCGCCAGGACCCTGACCGTGTCCGCTGGGGACAAGAGCGGTATCGCCGGCGCGCTGGCCGGCGCGAATCCCGGCGACGTGGTGCTCGTCGGTTGCGGAGTCTACCAGGAGCAGGGGCTTGTCATGCCAGATGGTGTCACCCTGGTAGGCGCCACCGGCGATGCCGCCTGCGTGCGGATCGAATCGGTCGGCGGGCAACCCGTTTTCCTTTGCGAAGAGGTCGGATCCCTGACCCGGATCGAATCCCTCACCGTCACCGTCGATCCCGGCGGCATGCTCGCGGCGGTGGCCCGGGGAGCAGGCGCCTACCTGATGAACGCCTCGCCCGTGTTCTACAATTGCATCTTCACCGGGCTTGAAGCCGATTACGGGGGCGCGGTCTATTGCGGCGAGGGATCGTCGCCCGTGTTTCAGAACTGCTGGTTCGCAGGTAACTACGCCAGGGCCACCGGCGGCGCGGTGGCCTGCACAGGCGCGGGCACCGCGGGCTTCGAACAGTGCCTTTTCGCCGACAACACCGCCGCGGCCGCGGGCGGGACGATCAACGCCGCCCTCGGCGCGACCCCGTCACTGGTTGCGTGTACCGTGGTGCGCGGCAGCGGCGCGGTGGGCTCCGGCCTGTCTTCCTGGGATACCGCCGGCATGGTCATGCAACAGGTCATCCTGGTCGACGGCCTGGTCGGCCGGGCCTGGGACGGCGATGCGATCAGCGCCCCGGTTCCGGACTGCACCGACATCTTCGGCAACGCGGGGGGCGACTGGGTGGGCGCTCTGGCGGCGTACGAGTCGACCGGCGGCAACATCTCCGCTGCTCCCCAGTTCTGCGGCGGCAACGACAGCGACAACCCCTACAGCCTGAATGATTCATCGCCCTGTTCTGAGGCGGCCAATCCGGGCTGCGGCCTGATCGGCGCCTTCGACGTCAACTGCAGCTACTTGTCCGGCGTCGAGGAAAACTCAGGCGGTCTGCCGGCGGTGAGCCGGCTGCATCCGAACTACCCCAACCCCTTCAATCCGCGGACGACCATCAAGTTCGACCTGAACCGTCCCGGGCCGGTGGATCTGGCGGTGTTCGATGTGGCCGGACGACTCGTCAAGCGGTTGGTCAGCGAACCGATGGACACCGGCAGTCACGAGGCTGTCTGGGAAGGCCGGGATACCGGCGGTCGCCCG
>CBDUYZ010000219.1:0-4783 GCA_965371575.1 uncultured bacterium | reverse complement strand
GCTGGGTCTACTTGGCACGGTACTCGGCATGATCCGGGTCTTCGGGACGATTTCCGCCGCCGGGCTCGGCAATCCCGAATTGCTCTCCAGCGGAATCAGCGAGGCCATGGTCACCACCGCGGCGGGACTGATCATCGGAATTCCGGCCCTGGTGGCCTACAATTGGTTGAACGGGCGGGCTGATCGTATCATATTTGATTTGGAGTACTACTCCTCCAAGGTCCTGGACACCCTGCGCCGTCGGCAGATCGAACAACGGGGCGCCGCCGTGAACGCCGAAAGGACGGAGGACCGATGAACTTCCGTCCCCGCAGGAAGGGCCGCGGGCTGGTCATAAACATCACTACGCTGATCGACGTGATGTTCCTGCTCCTGATCTTCTTCATGGTCACCTCGACCTTCAAGAATCAGCCGGCGATCAACCTGGTTCTGCCCCGGTCGGCCACCGCTTCCGAGACGGTGGACACCCCGGCCATTCTTTTCCTGACGGATGATGGACGTGTCTACCTCAACGACACGCTGGTCGACCTGGAAAGTCTGGCCGGACAGCTGGAAAAGATGCACGCCAAGAGCGGCGAGGACCGCATGGTGCTACGGGCGGATGAAGAAGCGGCCCACGGCGACGTCGTGAAACTGATCGACATCATCAAACAGAGCGGGTTCACCCGCGTCAGCCTGTCGGCTCGGGTACCGGCGGTGCGCTGATGGCCAAGGAGAGGCGAATTTGAAGTCCACCATCGACGGCACAGGAAGGGGCGGCCACAACCATATCCGGATCAGCACGAGGCTGGCCTTCATTTCAGTCCTTGCGATTCTGGTGATCCTGGCGGTCGCCGGCTGCACCAGCGATGAACCCAACGTGGTGGGGACGGCGCTGGTGACCGACCGCATCGACACGGTCCTGGTTGCCCTGGGTATGGAACAGATCACCCAGTACTCCGCCCTGCGCGTGGAGAACCCCGATATCCCGGTGCACCGGCAGGAAGTGCTGTACATCGGTGAGCAGGCCGGGACCCGTTCAGGGTCCCTCATCGCCAACTACGATTTCGACATCGAGTTCACCGCCGATTATCCGGAGACGCTGTTCACCGTGGAGAATATCAAGTCGGTCAAGTTCAGCCTGACCAAATTGAAATTTTATTCCGCCACCGTGGATACCAACGCCACGGGACAGCCGGTGGATCTCTATTACCATGTGCAGGTGATGGAGGCCCCCTTCGACTCCACCGCCTACGAGAACTACCCGGTGCAGACGCCTGCGGGAGTCGGTCCCTTTCTCAACTCCGATTTCGATACGCCCAACAACAGCAGCGAACCCCTGCTGCCCTTCTGGGACGCCACCGATCTGCTGGGCTGGATCGAGGGCAAGGAGAAGGTCGGTATCATTGTCACCTTTGGCGCCCTGTCCGATTCGGGTCTGGTCGGTTTCGCTTCGCGCGAACTGTCCCACTTCAACGAATTGGATGATTTGGCGGTGGGGACGATTGTCGCGCCCAACTTCGTCGTGGAATTCCAGGACAACACTATCCTGAACTTCCTGCTTGGTCCCTACACCGACACCTGCACCTTCGAACAGGTTCCCGAACCACCGGCCGACGTGGACAGCGGTTTCCTGCTGCGTACGGGCCTGCGGTCGTATCCCGCCCTGTTGTTCGATTTTTCGGGACTGCCGCCTCACGCGTTCATCAACCGGGCGCTGCTCAGCGTCACCAACGACACGACCATCAGCTTCGGCAACCTGTCCGCCATCTCGGTGCTGGAATGGGATCTGGCCCGCTTTGGTGACCCCTATCGGACCATGAACCTGGACGAGCTCGATGATCCGAACGACTACTACAGCTTTCATGTCACCGGACAGGGCAGCCTGGACCCCACCTACAACGAGACCATTCAATTCGACGTCACCCAAGCGGTTCTACGCATCATCAACCAGGTCTATCCCGGGACACGGGGTTTGATCCTGACCGGGGGGGAGAATTTCTTCCCCGAGGGCCGGTTTACTTCGATTAGCCCGGACTTCTATTACCGTGAGTTCCGGTTCATGGGCGCTGCCGCTGCGGATCAAACCCAGCGGCCCCAGTTGAAGATCACCTACAGCACAGTCAGCGATCTCGACCGGGAGGGGGAATGATGTCCGCGCTCCTGCGTGGATCAGCGGGGCTGTGTGTCCCGCGTCGCCTGGTTCCCGTCCTTGCGGTCCTGTTCGCGATCTGGGGCGGATTGCTGCCAGCAGTCGCCCAGACCCCCTTCGCCCTTTACAACATCGGTCAGCGGACCACCACCGACGACGCCCGGATGATCGGGCGCGGCGGGTGGGGCATGGCAGTTTCGGATTCACTCAATCCCGGTTTCAAGAATCTTGCCTCCCTGTATTCTCTGCGTCATCTGGCGCTTAAGTTCACCGGTTACGGTGACAAGATGGAATCCCGCGACACGCGTGGCGAGCGAAAGAATTCGCGGGTCTTTGCACCGGACGTGCGGGTGGCCGGTCCGGTGATCAAGGACAGGCTGGCCCTGACCGCCGGCTTTGTCGTGCACCGTTCTACGCAGTACCATACCTACATCGACACTGTCTGGGGCGAGGTGTGGGGCGATTCCATCAGCGGTAACGAACAGTTCAACAGGATCGGCAACCGCTTCCGGGTGCCCCTGGGCGGCGCCCTGAAGATTCTGCCCGGGCTTGCGGTCAGCGGCTCGGTAAATATCGAGGCGGGGTCTCTCAAGGGAACGGTGACCAACTTCTTCGTCAACCCCTCCGACGCCGGCGGTCCCTTCTACCAGACAAACGTCAAGGAGACCTATGATGAATTCCAGGGCACCTCCCAGACCTGGGGCGTGCTGCTGGAACCGTTCTCCTGGCTCCAGGCGGGGGCTTCCTGGACTCCGGCCCACAAGATCGAGGCCGACCGGAGGGTGACCCATTTCGGGGTGAACGAGAGGTACGTCACTTCCTATTCCATGGAGATGCCCGACGAGTACATGGCCGGCATCCAGCTGCGGCCCTTCGGGCGGTGGCGTCTGGGCGCCGACGGCCAGTTCCAGGCCTTCAGCAAGTTCACAGGACCTGAGGAATGGATGGCCGACATGGAGGACGAATACAGTTTGTCGATCGGACTGGAACGCATGCAGGGAAGAATGCGCCGAGGCGGGTTGTCCAACCTTCCGCTGCGGCTGGGAGTAAGAGTCCAACGTTGGGCCTACCGCGTGGGTGGAGAGGTCATCGAAGAGAAGACGATCAGTGTCGGGACAGGCTTTCTCTTCAGTCAGAATCTGGGCGAGCTGGACGCGGCGGTATCCTACGGTTTGATAGGTGATCTGGAGAAGAACGGTCTCGAGAGCGAGGTCTGGCGGCTGACCATATCGGTGACCGGCCTGGAACGCTGGTGGTAGAATTGCCGGCGGGATCCGCGGTTCGTCGGCAGGGTTACAATTTATCTTTCAGGGAGAACGTTCAATGCGTCGTATCTTGGTAGTAAGTCTCATTGCGGTTGTGCTGGCGGCGGGCCTGATGTCCGGCTGCAAGGACGGGGTGCCCCAGACCGAACTGGAAATGTTCATCGCCCGGACGGCCGGATACCAGGGCGAGGCCCTGCAGGATACCCTTCGCCTGATCGCCGCCGGGGAACCGCCCTACAGTTCCTATGCGAATTTCCTTCTCGGCAACCGGTTCTATGACAGTGCCTCCGACAGCGCCAGCTACGGCGGGTGGAGCAACCAGGGAGCCCAGGCCATGCTGGACAGCGCGGAAGTCTATTTCAATCTGGCTGTGGCCCAGGACAGCACCTTCATCGAACCGATGGTTAATCTGGGTTCGATCTGGGACGACCGCGCCGAGGCGATCGGCAACCGGGAGCAGTTCGACGAACGGATCGCCCAGGCCCAAAAGTTCTACGTCATGGCGTTGGCGGTCGATCCCACCGACGAGAAGGCACGTTGCAATATGGGATCCCTCTACCTCAGGCAACGGCGGACGACCGAGGCCCTGGCGGAATTCCAGAAGGTCCTCGAGTACAATCCGGAGAGCTCCTTGGCACACTACAACATCGCCATCATGTTCGCGGAGGCGAAGATCTACCGCGAAGCCCTCAAGGAGTGGGAACAGGCTTCCAAGTACGATCCCGACGGGGATATCGGCGACCGTTCGCGGGATAACATCAAGATCGTCCATGATCTGATGAACGCGCCCATGCCGCCTTTCGGTCAATGACTTTCCCTCTGCCGATTCCGGATCCCCTGCGCCGGGCGCTGCCGCCCGGCACGGGGGTCCTGCTCGGCATCAGCGGCGGGGTGGACAGCGCCGTGACCCTGGCCCTGCTCCGCGCCCTGGATTGCGACGTTCAGTGCGTCACTTTTAAGAATTTCTGCTATTCCGACGAGGATTTCACTTTTACCGACAAATCGTGCTGTTCATTGGAGGCCATCGAGGAAGCCCGCCGCCTGGCTCGCGGTTTTGACGTGCCCCACTGGGTGGGCGATGTGGAAAAGCCCTTCCGGCGGAGCGTCATCGAACCGTTCGTGGCCGATTATACCAGGGCGTACACTCCCAATCCCTGCCTTGATTGCAACGGATTGGTGAGGTTCCCTGAACTGGTGCGGCTGGCCGACAGGCAGGGCTGTGCCTTCGCGGCCACCGGACATTACGCCCGCATTGAAGGTGCCGGGCCGGCTGCCCGCCTGCTGCGCGGCCAGGATTCCGGCAAGGACCAGTCCTACTTCCTGCACCGCGTCGACCGCAGCCTGTTCGGCCGCCTGGTTTTCCCGCTGGGCTGGTATGTCAAGCCCC
>CBDUYZ010000218.1:0-4796 GCA_965371575.1 uncultured bacterium | reverse complement strand
AAGCCGGAAAACCTGATGACCCTTTGCGGGTCATGCCATCGGCTGTGGCATGAACGTGGAGGCGGGGCCGCGGTGGCGGTGTGGGCCGGGGTGCCGGGAGAGTCGCCGGAGCCGCCGCCCTGATTCCAGCCCACCGCTTCCCCCAAAGTGATAATCGGGTTATGGTGGTTCCTGCCAAAACATCATCCAGCAAAGGAGCTCGATCATGGAGTGGGCCGAACGCATCGAGGCCATGACCGCGGGTTATCGTAATGCATGCATCCTGATCAGTGCGCTGAAGGTGGGGATTTTCGAGGCCCTGGGCGAAGGACCGCGGACCCCGGGCGAAGTGGCCGCCGATCTGGATCTGGACACCCGCGCCGTCGACGTGGTGATG
Organism: uncultured bacterium; assembly: GCA_965371575.1. Lineage (GTDB taxonomy): Bacteria > Krumholzibacteriota > Krumholzibacteriia > LZORAL124-64-63 > LZORAL124-64-63 > JAGLCY01. Next base: position 4,420 of record CBDUYZ010000218.1, on the reverse strand, counting down.
TGCGCACTGGCGGCTGCCGAGATCCTGCTCCAGGACGGCGACCGGTTCATCATCGACCCCGGCGCGCGGCCCTTTCTGCTGGCCGGCAGCCCCGAGACCATGGTCAGCATCATCGGACACAACCGGTCCATGCTCAGCAGCTGGGTGCGGTTGGACGAGGTCATGCGGGCCGGCGCTCCGGCGCCTCGGCAAGAGCGAACCGCCGAGGAAATGGAGGATTTCATCTGCGGCATGGAAAACGTGTCGCGGCGCAGCAGCGAGGAGGTGGCGGCCAAGATCGATTTTTCCGACACCCGTCGCCTGCTTGATCTTGGCGGAGGCCCCGGTACCGCCTCTCTCACCTTCGCCCGGGCCAATCCCGGCCTGGAATGCGTGGTCTACGACCTGGCGGGCCCCGTCGGGATCGCCGCCGGGCGGATCAGTCGGGCGGGACTCGAGGACCGTGTCACCACCTGCGCGGGGGATTTCCTCACCGACGACATCGGACGGGATTTCGGCATCGTGTACATCTCCAACATCATCCACATGCTGAGCCCCGACCAGACCCTGGAGTTGCTGGAAAAAGCGGGCGGGGCCCTCGTTTCCGGCGGCCGGGTCCTGGTGAAGGACTTCTATCTGGAGGATTCGCGTATCGCCCCCCCCTGGACGGCCCAGTTCAGCGTGAACATGCTCGTGAACACCGAGGGAGGGAAAACCTACACGCTCACCGAAATGAGTGATCTGCTGACCCGGGCGGGCTTCGACGGCCTGGAAACGGTTGAAATCGCCCGCAACAGCATGATAATTTCCGGCCGGAGGGAATTATGAGGCGATCCCCATTGTATAAATGAGATACCCATGTTCACCGGCGGGGACGCCGGGGCGGGTCGGCCCAACTGGACAGGAAAGATCCCTATCCCTATCATGGAGCCGACTTTACAGTTCGGGATTCCAGGTAGATGGTCATCCGGTCTGACCGGATTCGGAAAGGTGACAATGAACATCCGCAGGTTATTCAACCCAGTTGTGCCGGCTCTCGCGCTGGTGGTCCTGGCGGCAGCTCCCCTTCAAGCCCAGGAGGCCTCAGCGCCGGACACCCTGGACGACGGCGTGATCAGATTCACCTATCCCGAGGAAGACGGCAGCCTGACGACCGATGAAAAAATCTCGATTCTCAATGAAAAGCTGATAAACAACCCGGCCGACGCCAAGTCCTGGAACGATCTGGGCGTTCTGTATGCTGGCCAGGAGAAATTCGATGTGGCCCGGGACGCCTTCATCAAGGCCGTCCAGATCGATTCCCGGAACGGCGATTATCACCGCAACCTGGGACTGGCCTTCTCGAAGCTGGGCATACATGAAATGGCCGTGGTCGAGTTCGGCGCCTACCGGAAGTTCGACGAAATGGGCGGCCGTGACTATTGGCGTCTCATCGGCGGGGCTCAACTGCAGGCGGGCATGATCGACGACGCCCGCCGGACCTTCACCGAGGGCATCACCGCCATGGAACCGACTCTCGGCGCCGAAGGCTTCCGTCTGGTCCTGGCCTTGAATCAACTGGAGGTCGAACAGGGGACCGAACAGGCCGTGCGCACCCTGCTTGAGAAATACACTCCGTCCGCGGTGGCCTTCATCAGCGGCGCGCAAACCCTGGCTGACCCTGAGGCCGAGGACGGTTACTTCGAGGCCAGTTCGATCGTGCACAACCGTGTTCAGCAGATGGTTGATGACGGCAAGCTCATGGAGCAGTCGGGTCTGGAAACCGAAGCGGCCGGTCTCTACAAGTCCGCCTATGAACTTGCGCCGCACCGGGCCGACCTGCTGCCGCGCCTGGTGGATGTCTACATCAAGCAGGGCAAGATCCTGGACGCCGGGGTAGCCGCCCGCCTGGCCCGCGCCGATCACCCGGACAAGGCCGGCACCTGGATCGCCACCGGCAAGGTTCACGAACAGAACATGAGGTTGGACGATGCTGTGGCGGCCTACGAAAAGGCCTACGAGATCGAGAAGATCGACGACGTGCGGGTGGCCATCGGCAACCTCTATATCCGCCTCGGCAACGACAAGGAGGCCGGCAGATGGCTGAAAGAGGGGCTCGGTGAGGGAGTCAAACCCGAAGTCGTCTACAATTACGCAGTCAGCCTTATCCGCGAGAAGAAATACCACGCTGCGATTCCCTCGCTGCGCTCGGTGACCAGGCAGCGTCCAGAGATGTTCCAGGCCTGGTTGGCCCTGGCCCAGTGTCTGCAGGCGACCAAGCAGTATACCAAGGCCGTCGAACCGTTTGAGAAGGCCATGGAACTCAAGCCCGATCCCAAGCTGGCCTTCCATCTCGGCAGCGTGGCCAAGAAAAGCAAGCAGTACGACAAGTCCATCGCTGCCTACCAGACGGCCCTGGAAATGGATCCGACCTACGTGAAGGCGCGCTACAACCTGTCGTTGACCTACATGGCCGCCAAGCGCTACGAGGAAGCCGTGGAGTCCTTTGACAAGATGGTCGAGTTGGACGGGGAATCCTACCGCGCCTACTACAGCCAGGGACTTTCCTACTATTACCTGGGCCGGTACGACGAGGCGCTGGAGGCCTTCGACATGGCCATGGAGTTCAAGGATACGGTCAACCTCTTCAACAACATCGGCCTGGTCTACGATAAACTGGGCGACAAGAAGCAGACGGTCGAATGGTACAAGAAAGCCCAGGCCCTCAAGGACGGTAAGTAGATGAATATCCGCGTTTCGGCGACCCTGGTATTTTTCCTGACGGTCCTTGTGGCCGGGGGGGCGGGGGCCCAGATCCACTGCAGCGAACTGCCGCCCCTGACGCCCGATGCGACCTTCCCCCGCTGCTCTGCCAGCGAGTTGGCGGTGGCGGGCTTTCCGGACCACATGCATGCCTACACCTGGCCCGATTGGGTGGTTTTGACCGATCCGGAGGGTCTCACCTATGGCCCGGGCGCCCTGTGCAGGCAACACAAGCTGCTGCCCCGGGAAGGTCTGATCGTCGAGCCGGACCAGAAGAGTTACGGCCAGTTCGTGTTGCAGCACAACCCCGGGTATAAGGACTGCGACATGATCCAGTTCCTGGAGTTGATGGACTGGGCCAATCACGATGTGTCCGGCCTGCTGGGCCTGGCGTCCGCGGACACCCTGACGATTATCAATCCCGACAACACCCAGCATTACCTCGAGTTGACGGGGTACGGGGTTTGGCGGTTCTATGTCCTGGACGGGGACAAATGCACCGCGCAGCCATTTCCCGTGCTGATGGCCCGGACCCTGGTCGGACACATGGCCTTCATGCTGGTCACCGACTGGATCCTGCATGAGACCATCGAGGCTGATCTTCCTCCCTGGCTTCATCAAGGGATCGTGGAGTACATGGGTGAGGATGGGATGCATTTGCTCAGCTACATGGGCGAGTTCCGAAAGGCCGGCCCGGTCCTGCTGTCGCCGCCTCTGGTCGATGCCCTGCTGGCCAGGGGTGTCGATCCCGACGCGGCCCAGGATCGCAAAATGTTCCGTCGCGCCTGCTACAGCGCCTTCCTGATGGTTTGGCAACTTGTCGAGCATGAAGGTGGACTGACGGGCCTGCGCGAGTTCCTTGACCTGGCTGCCGCAGGCATGGACCTCGACCAGGCAGGTATCCGGGTATACGGTATGGATATGGGACAATTGGCCGCCCACCTTGATCCGATCAAGATCGGCGAGCCCCTTCCCGTGGACATGAAACGGCCGAAGCCCCACATCAAGCCCTGACGATGACCAGAAATTCGAAAGGTTCCGCCTCTCCATGAACAATCCGAACCAGCCCCGCGTCCGCTTCGCGCCCAGCCCGACCGGCTTCCTGCATGTGGGCGGCGCGCGCACGGCACTTTTCAACTGGCTCTATGCCCGCAGCCAGGGCGGTGTCTTCGTGCTGCGGATCGAAGACACGGATCAGGAGCGCAGCACCGAGGAATCGTACGCCGCGATCCTGCGCGGCATGGAATGGCTGGGTCTGGACTGGGACGAGGGCCCGGGCGTGGGCGGCGATTTCGGTCCCTACCTGCAGTCCGAACGTCTGGACATCTACCGGGAACAGCTCGCCAAACTGGAGGCTACCGGACAGGTCTACAAGTGTTATTGCAGTGCCAATGATCTGCAGACCCGTGAACATGACGTGTGCGAGGCAGGCGGCAACTGGGAGGGCTACGATGGCCACTGCCGCGACCTGGATCCGGCCAGAGCGGCGGAATTTGAGGGTCAGGAAAAACCCTTCGCCTGGCGGCTCCGCACACCCGAAGAGGGTGTGACCTTCTGGTACGACGTCATTGTGGGCAAGCGCGAGTTCCAGAACGAGGTTCTGGTGGACCGCGTCGTCTTCAAGGCCGACGGCTTTCCAACCTATCAGTTCGCCGTGGTGGTGGACGACCACACCATGGGCATAACCCACGTTCTCAGG
>CBDUYZ010000217.1:0-4827 GCA_965371575.1 uncultured bacterium | reverse complement strand
TGGGCAGTCGCAGGCCGGGATCCCCGAAGAAGTTGTACCGTTGGGAATTGGCCCGGTAGTAGGAGCTGATGGCGTTCTTACCCAGCAGGAGGGCCTCCGCCGGTGTAACGGTCAGCGACACCTGGCGCCCCGGATAGAGATTGGAAAAGAAGGCATTGGACAGTTGATCGTTGTGGTCGGGGAAACTGACCTGGCTGGCGCAGATGGAGCCGATGCCCCCCCCATTCTCGGCCAGGATGAACTGCTCGGCCATGGACAGCCGGCTGGGACTGTCGAACACACCCACATCGCAACTGAAGGCGACGAAGACCGGCCGTGTCATGTCGTTGGTCAGGTTCGTGATGTCGCTGGACTGGAAAACCTGTTCGTCCGCCAGGTTGTCCTCCGCCCCGTGTCCGACGTAGTAGAAGATGGTGGTGCCCCGGCTCAGTTGACTGTTGATGTCCACCCTCATGGCCGGTTTGACCCTGGACGACGGAGGGAAATCGTACGCCACCCCGTAAACCTTCTGCACGTCGAGAGACAGGGGCAGTAGAGTAGTGGAAATGAATTCGGCTTGAGCCGTATGGTCATCTTCGTCGTCAATGGGATCGGGCCAGGAATCGAAGGTGACGCAGTCGTCTGCAGTGAACAGGATCCGGTTGTTCCAGAGCCCGGGCTCGGCGGAGCGGGAGTAAGCGATCGCCCTGTCCACCAGATGTTGCGCCTCGTCGAGGCTGTTGGCCGGCAGGCGGCCACACGCCAGATCCGGCGGATCCAGGATATCCCAGGAGCCGGAGTCGAATGATACCAGGCCGTCGTCAGACGCGTAGGGCAAATGCTGATAATATGCCGGAATGATCGGGTAGGCGGTGCGCAGCTCCGTGGGCAGGAAATCGTAGAGATCCTCCCCGGGGTCGGGGTCCTTGTAGTAGCGGAAATCCCGGCTGGTATTGCCCATGAAGCAGGCGAACCTGAGCCGGTGGCCGCTCTGCTCGAAGACGTATTTCAGGTAGTTGCGGATGGCGCGCATATCCTTCTGGCCGCCGGAAAAATTGTCATAGACGGTCGTGGCCGAAACATGGCTCGCCCGCGGCGAGATCACTCCCGGCAGGTCGGTCGAGTGGAAATCCGCCAGCTCCTGGGCCGGCCCGGAGAAAAGAGACGGATGCACGATCAGGTAGTCAATATCCACGGGCAGACTGCGCAAGGAGACGGGGTTCGTGCGCCGCCCCGCGTCCACCGACAGGAGGTCACCGGGCGCAGTGACCACGAAATGGCGATCGGTGGCAGGTTCCCGGACGAAGCCGAAGGTGAAGGTAAAAACACCCGGAGTACCCTCGGCGGCGGTCCCGGTATACGCCGTAGCGGTCCGGGGATCTGTGACGTCCCACATCAGGGGAGTGACCCCCGCCGGAACGGTGACCAGCAGATCGACGGTCGCACCGGGGGTGGTCACCTGATCGCCCCAATGGGCGAATTCGAGTTGGCCCGGGCGGTCGGTCAGGTCCAGACCTGACCAGTAGAAGATGTCATAGCTGTCCAGGGCCAGGGCCTTGGTCGTCGTACCCGCGTTGTTGTTGATGTTCTTCAACCTGATCAGGTTCAGGCCGGCCTTGACCGACTGGGACTCGCCAAAGATACGCAGCCGCAACGAATCGTTCTGCGCGTTCCGGCTGAAGGAAACAGTGCCCAGGTTGGCCTCGTCCTCGTTGAGCCAGCCAGCAGCCTCGAAAATGTAGTTGCTCCAGGTCCGGGAGTACATCCCCCTGATATCGATCACGAAACGCGCGGAGGACCCGGGCACCGGAGTCCTGAGCGTGAAGGACTCGGGACGAGACGAGAAAATGGTGTTGTCCCAGGACCAGTTGTCGGCGAAGACCCCGGGGTCGTTGAGAACCTGGCGTTCCTGGTGAAGGCGCAGCAGGCCCGTGGAAACGATTTCGCCGCCGGTGGGGGGCGCGGACACCGGCTGAAAATGCTTGGGTGTACCGGGCAGTGGCGTGGGAGTGGACACCGATTCCCAAGTCAGCCAGTAGGTGGCATGGTTGGCATAGGGGTGGTCGTAGAAGGATTCGCGGTCGGCGCCCGGATCCAGACGATCCTGCCAGACGCTGGTGGGAACCCCGTAGAACCTGAATTCATCGTCCAGATTCCATTCTCCGTCACCCCCGTCCACCACTTCGATGGCCACTTCATTCAGCTCGATCCGCTCGGCCTGCAGGGAATCCGGCAGGGCGGCGTCGGTATCCAGGGCCAGGCCGCCTCCTCGGTACAGGCGGAGCTTGTCGGGATCCACGTCGTTGGTGGGAACACCGAAGGCGAGCAGCTCCTGGCCGGTCAGGCGATACAACCCGGAGCGGGTGATATCGAGTTTGACCCAGTGGTTGGTCAAAGCGAAGGGATCGAATGTCTGGAACTTGTCCGTACTCAATTTTTCGAGAGCCGCCTCCCGGCCGCCCCGCGCCAGGGCCTGGAACAGGTCCGGATTGATGACGCCGGCGGGAGCTACTTCCGTCCAGCGGTCAGACTTGCCGCTCGCGACAAATCCGCGCGCCAGTTCCAGATGCCGGCTTTCGGCCCCGCTGGCCGGATGCAGGATTTCCACCGTGATACCGGCCAGGATGCCGTTCTTGACCCCCAGGGGAATCAGCGCCCCGACGATGGGGACCGACCGGTATACGCCCGGGGTACCCACTTCCACCAGGTCGCCCTCCACCAGGGCTTCGCTGGGCTCACGCCACCAGGTTACATCCATAGCCCGCACCACTACGGGATGGCGGGTAGGGACGGCCAGAGCCAGATTCAAACGGGGAGGCAGCATCCGCGGGTGGTCAGAAAATGCGTCTACCAGGCGGGTCGGCAGGGCCCAATGCACATCATCGTCGGGCAGGCTCCGCCAATCGGCCGGGTATGTCAGGACGGGAAAATCGATCCGGACCACCGAGCGTTCGACGCTGGACGAAAGGAGTCTAAGACGGGGTGGTCCCATCTCGGCGGTTTGAGTAATCCCGCCGTAAGCTTGAGCCGGACCGGGTGACACCAGGCCCAGCAGGCCGAAACAGCCGATGAAGATCGCCGCCTGCCAGACCAAGGTCTTCGGACCCAATTCGCGGCCGTGTGGCACCAGGCCCGTATGGGTGGGGAACAGGAATTGATCCCGGCGCAGCCGGCCCAGTTTCTGAAGGAGGTTTTCGAGATCCGGAACCATTCCGAACACTCCGCCGACCACCGCGGGCCAACTGAAAAAAGGCATAAGCAGCAACAACACCAAGCTCAACAGGCCGCCCCCCAGTTCCAGCCGCCAGTCCGGGTGATCGTAATGGGGAATGGCATCCAGCAAGGCATGGGAAGCCAGGCCGGCTACCGCCCCCAGATAGACGTTGCCCGTCACACCGCCCGCCAAGGCGCCCGCGGCAAAATGGGTGAACAGGCACATGGACGCCTACTCCTGGCCCTGGTCGGTCGGGACAACTTTTTCAGCCTCGTCCGGAAGCATGATGGGAATATCACCGTCGACCCGGTACCGGACCGAGCAGGTCCGACAATAGAGCCAGGAATGATCGTCGTCTGGCTCCACGGAGTTGCGGCAGACCGGGCAGGCCAGTATCTCAAGCAATTTAGGATCTAACATCAACCGCCTCCTGAGAAGATTGCCCGCATGCGACACATCCGGGCGCATCATAATACGTCCGGGAAAGGATGCAAACACACCTTCGCTGAGGCAAAGAAATACCGGACCCTATCACTTGGAAAGACCGGGCCGGCCGGGTGAGGATATCGGGTTTTCGAAGAGGTTGGCATGAGGATAATACAACATTTAGGACGACCAGTCAAGCACCAGGGTGTCCAAGCCGTCCGGAATCAGCCTTTACCGGATTCCTCGAAAATACCGATATCTAGGAATTTCTGCAGCCGCTGGTCGAGCAGGGCCTCCGCGGGAATGCTCTCGAGTTCGGCCAGGGTGTCCTGGATGACCCGCTTGATCTCCATGCTCATGGACTTGTGATCACGATGGGCGCCGCCGATCGGCTCGTTGATTATCATATCGATGACCCCCAGTTTCATGGCGTCCGCAGAGGTCAGTTTCATGTTCTTGGCTGCTTCCTTGCTCTTGGTGCCGTCGCGCCAGAGGATGGCCGCGCAGCCTTCGGGGCTGATCACCGAGTAGATCGAGTTCTCCAGCATGAAGACGCGGTCCCCGACGCCCAGGCCCAGGGCGCCGCCGCTGCCCCCCTCACCGGTTACGATGCAGATGATGGGCACCGGCATATCGGCCATCTCACGCAGGTTGCGGGCGATTGCCTCGGCCTGGCCACGCTCCTCGGCCCCCACGCCCGGATAGGCGCCCGGGGTGTCGATGAAAGTCACGATGGGCCGGTCGAAACGCACTGCCATTTCCATAAGGCGCAGGGCCTTGCGGTAACCCTCGGGGTGGGCCATGCCGAAATTGCGCCGGATGTTGCTCTTGGTGTCCCGACCTTTCTGATGGCCAATGACCATGAGCTTGCGTTCGCCGAAGCTGGCCATGCCCGCAACGATGGCCTCGTCGTCCCGGAACATCCTGTCTCCGTGCAGTTCCATGAAATCTTCAAAGATGTAGTGGATGTAGTCGTTGGTGGTCGGTCGCCGGGGATGGCGGGCCAATTGCACGCGCTGCCAGGGCTCGAGTTTGGCGAAGATCTCCTTGCCCAGTTTACTAGCCTTGGCGCGCAGACGCTCGACTTCGTCATGGACATCCAGCCCGCGGACCGAGGCGGAATCCTCCAGGGTTTGGATTCGCTCCTCCAAATCCACGATGGGCATCTCGAAATCGAGCCAGAGTCCTTTTTTCTTCCAGTCCATCCT
>CBDUYZ010000216.1:0-4849 GCA_965371575.1 uncultured bacterium | reverse complement strand
CCTGGAAGCGGGTAGTCAAGGTCCGGATCGATCGCACCCATTTTGACCGGGAATACACCAACCGGCTGAAGAAGGCGGCCAAGTCGCACCAGAAGCCGGGTTTTCGCAAAGGCCGCACGCCGCGGGCGATCGTGGAAAAGGAGATGGGGGGCCTGGTCCGCAGCGAAACGGTGGAGGCTCTGGTGCCCAAGGCCTGGATGAGCGCTCTGCTGGAGCATAAACTTGCTCCGGTCAACGATCCCACCCTGGAGAACCTGGAATTCGGCGAGGAAGGCCCCCTGGAATTCGATCTGGTTGTCGAAGTCCGTCCTGAAATCGAATTGGGCGACATCGATGGTATGACCGTCAAGCGGCGCGAGGCCGTGGTGACGGACAAGGATGTTGACCAGGTGCTGGACCGCCTCCGGGAAAGCCGGGCGGTCTATGAAAAGGTCGATCGGGAGGCGGGTCTTGATGATCAGGTCCTTCTGGACCTGGTTCCCGCCGGTCAGGACGGTTCTTATCCCGAGGAAGGCAAGATCGTCGACCAGCGTTTCATACTGGGTTCTCCCAACAATATGCCCGCTTTCAACGAAGAGTTGATGGGCTGCGCGGTCGGCCAGGAGAAGACCGTGACGGTTGACTATCCCGCCGATCATCCCAACGAGAATCTCAAGGGCCGCAGCATGGCCTTCAGGTGCCTGATCCGGGAGATCGCGGCCAAGAGCCTGCCCGCCCTCGACGAAGACTTCGCCGGAGCGGTGGCTGAGGGCAAGACCCTTGCGGATCTGCGGGCCGAAATCCAGGCTGATCTCGATAAGGAAACCACCAAGCATATCGAACAGGAGATGGACCGCCAGGTCCAGGCGGAACTTGTCAAACGCCACGATGTTTCACTGCCGCCGTCCATGATTTCGAGATATCTGGACTCGGGGCTTGAGGATATGCACAAGCGGAACGCCCAGTTGGGTCGGCCGGATTCCGAGGAGGAGGACCGTGAGTATCTTGAAGCCGGCCGGCCGCACGCCGAAACGGCTTTGAGGGCCATGCTCCTGTTCGAGGAAGTTCGGCGGAAGGAAGACATCAAGGTAACGGGTGAAGATGTCGATGAACGCATCGAACAACTGGCCCTCGAAAATGGATTCGATGTTGACCGTTATCGGGAATTCGTCAACAGTGGCGAGGAGAAAGAACGCATCGAATACGACCTTCTGGAGCGCCGAACCTACGATTTTCTCCTTTCCCGGGCGGAAATCGAAACGGTTCCCTCGGACACGGACGTCTTTGCCGAAAAGGAGTGACCAATGCTGGTACCCGTAGTCGTCGATCAGACCAGTCACGGTGAACGGGCTTACGATATCTATTCCCGGCTACTGAAGGACCGGATCATCTTTCTGGGCTTCCCGCTGGACGATAATATCGCCAACCTGGTCATTGCCCAGATGCTGTTCCTGCAGGCCGAGGATCCGGAGCGGGACATCTATTTGTACATCAACAGTCCCGGCGGTAGTGTGACGGCGGGTCTTGCGATCTACGATACTATGCAATACATTACAAATGATGTGGTTACCATCTGTATGGGACAGGCCGCCAGCATGGGCGCCGTCCTGCTGGCCGCCGGTGCGGCAGGGAAACGCTCTGCACTGAAGAATTCCCGGATGATGATCCATCAGCCCCTTGGTGGCAGCCAGGGTCAGGCCAGCATGTTGGAGATCTACACCAAGGAGATCCTCAATATCCGGGATAGGCTCTACGCTATTCTTGCCAGCCATACCAGGCAGACCACTGAAAAGATCGCTTCCGACAGCGACCGTGACTTCTTCATGTCCGCGCAGGAAGCGCTTGAATACGGCCTTGTCGACAAGGTGATCGAGAGCAGAAGTGAAATCGAGCCCGACCAGGACGCAAAGAAGAAAAAGAAAAAATAGTAGTCGGGGAATGGAGTTGGAGTCCTCATGAAACGTCGACAGAACGGCAGCCCGCAGATGATAAAGTGCTCGTTCTGCTCTCGTGGCCAGGACGAGGTGGCCAAACTCGTCGCTGGTCCTTCGAGCGTGTACATCTGCAGCGAGTGCATCAAGCTGTGCAACGACATCCTTGAGGGCGAACTACTCGACGAGGCTTCCCTGGCGCCACCCAAATTCCCCAAGCCGAAGGAGATCCGGGAATACCTGGATACTTACGTTATAGGGCAGGAGGAGGCCAAGGTCAGCCTGGCGGTGGCGGTCTACAACCATTACAAGCGTATCCACCAGAAGAAGACCAGTGACGGGGTCGAAATCGACAAGAGCAACATCCTTCTGTTGGGAAACACCGGCACCGGTAAGACCCTGCTGGCCCAGACCCTGGCCCGGTTCCTGAACGTGCCGTTCGCCATCGCTGATGCCACCGCCCTGACCGAGGCCGGCTATGTGGGAGAGGACGTGGAGAATATTCTCGTCCGGCTGCTCCAGGCCGCGGACTACAGTATTCCCGCCGCCGAACATGGTATCGTTTACATCGACGAGATCGACAAGGTCGGACGCAAAGGCGGCAACCCGTCGATCACCAGGGACGTTTCCGGCGAAGGTGTTCAGCAGGCCCTGCTGAAGATTCTCGAGGGCACCGTGGCGAACGTGCCGCCCCAAGGCGGACGCAAACATCCGCAGCAGAAGTACCTGGAGGTCAATACCAAGAACATCCTGTTCATCTGCGGCGGTGCCTTCCAGGGTCTGGAGAAGATCGTCGAACGCCGTGTGGGCCGGAACGTGCTGGGTTTTGCCCGCCAGGAGGAATATTCCATCAGTGAGGAGCGGGAGGAATTCCTCAGCCTGGTCGAGTCCCAGGACCTGATGCAATTCGGTCTGATTCCCGAACTCATCGGTAGGCTGCCCGTGGTGACGAGCATGCATGAACTGGACCGCGACGACATGATCCGCATCCTCACCGAACCGCGCAACGCGTTGACCAAGCAGTACATCAAGCTGCTTGAGATGGAGGATGTCGAATTGGTGTTCGAGCCGGGTGCGCTGGAGGCGATTGCCGATCTGGCGACTAAGCGCAAGACCGGTGCGCGGGGGCTGCGTTCCATTCTGGAAAATTTCATGCGCGACACCATGTTCGAGATTCCTTCCCAGGCGGACGTCCGTCAGGTTATCATCACCCGGGAGGCCGTGATCGAAAAGGCCGAACCCGAGGTGGTGCTGGGTGATCCCCCGATCGACATCAGGGAAGCGTAAGGGCAACCAGCAACCTCCCAGCATTGTCACGAATGGGTCCACACGGTCCCTCCATCAGCGGACGGCCGGCGCACGGGCGTCTGTCCGCGGCATGCCGGTACTACCGGTCCGAGGAGAAAATTGAGTACCACTGATTTCATCACTACCCAGGATGGCGAAGAAGTCGTCCTGCCCGGCGAACTCCCCCTGTTACCCCTGCGTGATGTGGTGGTGTTCCCCTACATGGTTACGCCCCTGCTGGTGGGGCGGCGGCGGTCCGTGGCTGCCGTCGAAGCCGCCATGGAGCGGGACAAGTTCCTGTGTGTGGTCGCCCAGAAGGAGCCGGAAACCGAGGAACCCGCCGGGGATGACCTGTACGAATTCGGTACGGTCATCAAGGTGCTGCAGATCATCCGTACCCCCGATGAGACCCTGAAGATCCTGATCGAGGGAGTGGCCCGGGTCCGGGTCGAAAAGATCGTTCTGGCCGAGGAGTTCCTGGAGGTCGACATCAACCCGGTGGAGGAGGTTCGCGCGGCCGGGACGGAGGTCGAGGCCCTGAGTCGGTCCATCAAGGAACGGTTCAAGGAGTACGTGCGCCTGAACAAGCGGCTGCCCGACGAGGTGCTGCTGTCGGTGCTGAATATCGAGGAAATCGCCCGGATGGCCGACTCGATAAGCGCCTATATCCTGGGCCGCGTGCCTCTCAAACAGGAACTGCTCGAGGAATCCGATCTCAACCGGCGCCTGAATCGCATAAATCAGATTCTGGCCAACGAACTGGATATCTTGGAGATAGAACAACGCATTGACGGAGAGGTACAGTCCCAGGTCCAACGCAACCAGCGTGAGTTCTACCTCAACGAGCAACTGCGGGCCATCCGCAAGGAGCTCGGTTTCACCGCCGACGAGGACTCCGAGATCGAGGAATACAGCACGCGCATCGATGACAGCGCCATGAGCGTCGAGGCCATGGACATCGCCCGGCGGGAGGTGAGCCGCCTGGAAAGAATGTCGCCCATGAGCCCCGAGGCGACCGTGGTGCGCAACTACCTGGACACTCTCCTTTCACTTCCCTGGAAGAAGAAGTCGCGGGACCAGGTGGATACGTCCAAGGTCCGGCAGCAGCTGGACGCCGACCACTACGGCCTGGAAAAGGTGAAGGAGCGCATTCTCGAGTTCCTGTCCGTTTACAAGCTGACCAAGAAGATGCAGGGCACGATTCTCTGCCTGGTCGGGCCGCCGGGTGTGGGCAAGACCAGCCTGGGTCGCAGCATCGCCGACAGCATGAATAAGAAGTTCGTGCGGATCAGTCTCGGCGGAGTGCGTGATGAGGCAGAAATCCGTGGCCACCGCCGGACGTACATCGGCAGCAAGCCCGGTCGGATCATCGAATCCCTGCGCAGGGCCGGTACCCGCAACCCGGTCTTTCTGCTGGATGAGATCGACAAGATGGGCTCGGATTTCCGGGGCGATCCAGCCAGCGCGCTGCTGGAGGTCCTGGATCCCGAGCAGAACTCCACCTTCAGCGACCACTACCTGGAAGTGGAGTTCGACCTGAGCAACGTCATGTTCATCACCACGGCCAACAGTCTTCATACCATTCCGCCGGCCCTGGAAGACCGCATGGAGATCATCCGGATACCCGGTTATCTTGAGCACGAAAAGCTGGT
>CBDUYZ010000215.1:0-4851 GCA_965371575.1 uncultured bacterium | reverse complement strand
CCGACCGCGTGCAGGAATATGATCTTGCCCTCCCACTCCTTGACCTCCAAACGCAGGTTCACCAGTCCGGAAAGCTCCGTCTCGAGTTCGGTCAATTCGTGGTAGTGGGTGGCGAACACCGAGCGGGGCCGGGGACCTTCGTCGGAGTTGAGGAACTCGGTGATGGCCCAAGCCAGGGAAAGACCATCGTAGGTCGAGGTGCCCCGACCGATCTCGTCGAGAATCACGAGGCTGCGACGGCTCATCTGGTGCAGGATATGGGCGGTTTCGCTCATCTCCATGAAGAAGGTGGATTCACCTCGCGCAAGATTATCGCTCGCTCCCACCCGGGTGAAAATCCGGTCCGTGATACCGATGAGCGCGGAACGCGCGGGCACGAACCCGCCGGCCTGTGCCATCAGGGTGATCAGGGCCACTTGCCGCAGGTAAGTGGATTTGCCTCCCATGTTCGGCCCGGTCAGCAGAAGGATCTGATGGGTGGTTCCGTCCAGAACCGTGTCGTTGGGAATGAAATCATGGTCCAGCAGTTGCTCGACGACAGGATGCCGGCCACCGGTGATGTGCAGGTCGAGGGAATCGTCACATTTGGGGCGGCAGTAATCGTTCCTTTCGGCAAGATCCGCGAAGGCGAGCATAAGATCGACATTAGCCGCCAATAAAGCCGCCTCACGGATGTCCCGCAGGCAAGCGGAGATCTTACGGATCAGCTCCTCGAAGATCGTGGCTTCAAGATCGTTCGCCATTTCCTCCGCTGCCAGGATGGTGCTTTCGGCTTCCTTGAGCTCTTCGGTGTGATACCTGCAGGCCCCTACCAGGGTCTGTTTCTGCTGATAGTGCTCAGGTACCTTTTCCAGATGCTTCTTGGTCACCTCGAAATAGTAGCCGAATACACGGTTGAACCCGACCTTGAGCGTGGCGATACCGGTCGTTTCCCGCTCCCGGCTCTGCAGCCCGGCCAGAAAACCCTTGCTGTCCCTTGAAGTGGCACGACACCGGTCCAATTCCGCGTCCAGACCCTCGCTGATGTAGCCTGCCTTACGTGTGGTAGCCGGGGCGTCTTCAGCGATGGTGAGCAGAATTATATCGGCGAGGTCGCTGAAATCGGACATGGAACCCAGCCAACGTGTAACCGGATGATCGGTATGATCCACGGTGGCTCTGCTTGTTTTCAGCTCGCCCAGGGCCGTCAGAGAAGCGCCGAGCCGGCGGAGGCCGGAAGGACCGATCCGGCCGGTGGCCGCCCGGGCGGACAATCTCTCCAGGTCGCCGATTCTTGTCAGGATGGTTCGTAGATCTTCCCGCCAGGAACGAGCATCCAGGACGGAAGCCACGCCCGCGTGCCAGCCTCTCAATTCGTCCAGGTCGGTCATGGCCTCGGCCAGGCGTATTTCCAGCAGGCGGCGGCCCATGGGGGTCAAGGTGCGATCGATATGGTGAATCAAGGTTCCCTCGCCCTGGTCCCCCCGGAACGTCCGGAAGATCTCAAGGTTGCGCAGGGTCTCCTCATCCAGCATCAGCCGGTCGGCGCGGGCGCTGAAACGCAAGCTTGTCACCTGGTCCGGGCGGCGGAAGCTGAGAGCCCCCAGGTAACGCAACAGCGCGCCGGCGGCGGTGCAGGCCGGTTCGCGGTCTTCCTCCTCCAGTCCGAACACCGTCAGGTTGGCCACCTGAAAGTGATCCAGCAGGGTCTGGCGGGCGAAGGCGTGGTGGAACCAGGCAGTGCTGGCCGGGTTGACGACGATCCCGCCCAATGAAACCCGCCACTTGGCGATTCGGCCGGGGTCGGTCTCTTCGCTGACGATGATTTCCTTGACCGGATGTCGCTGGCAAATGGTTTCGATGGTGCCCAATTCCTGGCCGCAGCGGAAATCTCCCGTCGATGCATCGAGCAAGGCCCACCCGTTGAAACCATCCTGCCTGGGCAGCCAGGCCAGACAGTACCTACCCGAAGGAGTGTCCACCAGCTCGGGACTGGTGACGGTCCCCGGACTGATGATTTCCACCACTTCCCGCTTGACCAGCCCCTTGGCCTGGGCCGGATCCTCCACCTGCTCACAGATGGCGACAGTCAGACCGTGGTTGAGCAGCCTGGTCAGGTAGGTGTCGAGGGCGTGGTAGGGAACACCGGCCAGCGGCACCGGATGTTCACTCTTGGCGTCGCGGCTGGTCAAGGTCACCCCGGCCACGGTGGCCAGTGTTTGGGCGTCCTCGAAGAAGGTTTCGTAGAAATCCCCCATGCGGAACAGGAGCAGTGAGCCGGGGTGCTGAGCCTTGATCTCCAGGTACTGGGTCAACATTGGGGTGGTCTTGCGCCCCGCGTCACGTGCCCGGAGTGACTTCATCTTGCTGGTCTCTTCGTTGGCGGGCGGGTTGGCCATGATGCGGGCTCAATCGATCCGGTTCGCGGGGTCGGACAGGTCGGCAACGATGACTTCCACACCCAGCTGTCGAGCCAGGCTCCGCGCCTCGGTGCGGGCCAGGGCTGGATTGACGAAGGAGCCGGCGCGGACCTTGTACAGGAACTGTCCCCGTCCATCACGTACTTCATCGATACGCAGGTCGGGCAACTGCTCTCTGTAACGCCGGTGGAATTCCAGAGCCAGGCTGCGATCACTGAAGGCCCCTAGTTGCAGCGCATAGCGGCCGTGTGGCGCCTCATCTGCAGTGGGGTAATGTTCCGTGGAATCGGGAGAGTCGACAGGAGCCATGGCCGCGAGCTCTTCCGCCAACTCCAAGCGGAGGCGCTGGATTTCCAGCATGGCCAGACTGCCGGGGTAACTAAGTCTCAGGGTCCGCTCCAGAGCGGCGGCCTCCTGTTCGCGGCCCTCGGCGAGAAAAGCCCGCCACTGTCCGCCGGCGACCCGTGGATGTGGGCCTGAACCACGGCTCTCGGCAGCCGATTCGAAGTACCGCAGGGCCAGACCGGCGTCATTCTGCTCCAGAGCGATGTCGCCAAGATAATACCTGGCCAACATGAAGGCTTGATCATGGGGCTTGATCGAAGCCAGCATTTCCCGGGCTTTCTGAAGGTTGCCCAGGGCCCTGAGCGCCAACCCGGCTCGCAGGTATACAGCCCCCGGCAACTCCCCCTGGGATCGTTCCAGTAGCGGGATGAGGGACTTGAGGCAGGACTGGTAGTGCCCCAGGCCGAATTCGATGTCAGCGCCTTCCAGGGCCATCCGGGTACGGACAGCGGCAGGCAGGCGATCGTCGGCCAGGCCTTCCCGCAGTAGTACCATGGCCTCGGCCGGCTCCGTGGTCAGGCGGACCCGCCACAGGGTCGCTTCCCCGGCCCGGAAACCTTCTCCCCCCTGATCCAGGGTCAGGCCGGCTTCCTCGTAACGAGCGTCCTCGAAGAGGGCGACCACCGTGTCCAGAGCTGCCAGGGCAGGCATGGTCACCAAGAGGGCCGGGAGCGAGATCCTCACCAGCCAGCAGGACTTGAAGATCCGGGTGATCACCTCACAGGACCTCCGGTAAACTGGCGCCTGAGCAGTAGGTGTGGAATCCCTGGCAGGAAGGACAGAACCAGCGGATCCGCTCCTGGCGCTCAGAGCATTGGCGGCAGATCCAGCCTTCCGGTCCGGAGGGCAGGTTCAACATGCGCCAAACCTTGCCGAAGTCGGTGCCGGGGGCATCCTCCACGAGCATCTTCAGATAGGGCGCGGCTGAATCTGGCGTGAACTCGCTGCGGCCGGATTTGCTCTCCAGCAAACGCAAAGCCTTGTCCCGGTGCCCCAGTTTCTCGTAAAGCATGGCCAGATCGATCCACAAGGACGGTGGGGCGTTTTCCGTCTGGCAGACCCGTTCGAGTATGGGCAGACTGCGCGCGAACTGCCCGGACCGGAACAACACTTCCTGGAGCAGGGGCAGGAAGACGTCCAACTCTTCGGGGCTGTTCAGGAGACTGTCGCTGGCGATGGATATCGCCGTGGCGGCGTCGTTCTCGACGGCGGCCATGACGGCTCTGACCAAAGCGCCCCGGGATTGGCAGGCGGCGATGTTCTTGACGTCCTTGAGCAGCGCCTTGGCCTCGCCCGTTTCCCCGGCAAGCGCGTGTGTGAGAGCTCTGTCGAGTTGATAGCTGGCGTAGGCGGCGAGGAACCAGGGCCGGTCCTTTTCCGGGCAATGCCGGGGCGCAATTTTCAGGGTGCGGGCGGCTTCAGACAGATCTCCCAGGCCGTGCCACTGGCTGAAGCGGGTCTTCCAGTAACGGCTTCTGGACATCGCTACCCGAGGCAGCGAATCCAGGACGTCGCGGCACCCTTCCCAACGGCCCAGTGCGTTGAAGTCTTCGGCCAGGGACAGACCGACCGACAACTGCTGGGCCATGGTCAGTGTGGAGCGGACTGTCAGGCTTCGGTGGATAACCACGGCCCGTTCGACGTCTCCCTGCAGGCGCAGGAGATTGCCTAGTTGGAGGAAGGGTTCCACTGAATCGGGGTCTTCACGGACCACGCGGTGCAGAAGCGCCGCAGCCTCGTCTAGATTTCCTTCGATCCAGTACTCGAGGGCGTGGAGATAGTCGTCACCACCAGCGACCTGTTTCGTGTCACGAAAGGTGAGGTATACTGCGGCCCCCGCCGCGATCATCACGAGCGCTCCGGTGGCCAAAGGAAGAATACTAATCACCGTGGCCTGCTCCCGATTCGAGGGTTTCCGGATCCCCGGAGGCCATCTGCTTCAGCGGCAGGGTACGGAGGTCGGCGATCTCCCGGTCCTTGTCCGTGGCCTGACGTTTCAGGCGTCTGATCTCACTGTGGAACCTGAACTCCCGGAAGGCGGCCAGTATGAAGCTGGTGCCGAAGCCCAACAGGAAGCTGATGACCACGATCCAGTAGATGGAAATGC
>CBDUYZ010000214.1:0-4907 GCA_965371575.1 uncultured bacterium | reverse complement strand
CAGGACACTCAACAGACATAAGTTCTTTCGATGGTACATGGTTGCCTCCAATGGTTGGTTACCTCAAACTTCATGAGAACTGGAACTGAATCGACAGTTCCGAATCACTTGATCATGATCAGCTTTGTGATCAGGATCATCTCATCCCCTTCCTCTGACGAGTCGGATATGATCAGGGCGAGGGCGCCTGTTCCAGGCGCCTGGGAGACCACATCCGATATTGAAGGGTCTGTCACCTGGACAACCGGGCAGGGCGCCATTCAAAAATATTTTTGGAAAACATGTATCGACGAGGAAGGCGGACTACGGCGATACGGCCAGGGCATTCGAGGCGATGGCCTGATAAAACGCCCAGTAGAAGGGATGGGCCCAGCGGGCGTCGCTGTCGCGCAAGTCGCGTTGAGCAGCGCGCAGCGCGTCGGGCACGGGCAGGCCGGCGAGCCAGTGGGTGTAGAAGCGGGTCGCCAGGGTCCTTGCCGCCTCGTCGTCGATGACGAGCAAAGGCGCCACTACGTTCCGTGCACCGGCATCGAGAAAGCTGCGGGCCAGACCTGCGTAGCCGGAACGCTTGTCGCAGCCGTCCGCCGCCTCGCAGCAGGAAAGGAAGACCAGTTCGGCGGAGAGGTCCAGCTCTCGTATCCTCGAGGCAGTCAAGGCATCTTTCTCCTCGCCCGCCAGCAGGAGCATCGTCCGCTCGGAACTGCCGTCGAAGACCATGGCATGACTGGCCACGTGAATCGCCTCGAAGGACGCGAGGTCGGGGTTCGCAGTCAGGGCCTTGGCAGCGTCGGCGCCGACGCGGAGAACCGATTGCCCGACCGGCCAGGCCGAGGCCACATCACGTGCTTCACGTTCTGCATGGTGGAGCTTCGACAAGCCGGTGTTCTGTGCGGTGGCATCAAGGTTCGTACCGACGACGAGCAGACGGCCGGCCGGCACGTGGCGTTTTTGACCATCCGCTGCGGAAGTCGGCATATCAAGAATCACCAGCGGGCCGTGATCGATCAAGGTGCCGTTCTTGTCCGGCAAGGGAAGAGCCGCCCAGGGAACACCGAAAAGGGACAGGTCCGGAACGATGGCCAAAGTTTGTCCGTCGTCCCAGATATCCGCCACGCCACTCAGCAGACTTTCCGCCAGCCGTCGAGCGTCACTTCCCCCGGCGGATCGGCCAGGGGCCGCCATATCGGCCAGCACCGGGGCCAGCAGGTCATTCAGCTCGCGTTCACCCGGCAGGGCGGTCCAGTTCACTGTATTGCCGTTGATGGTCCAGCGCCCCGACATCAGCTCGCCGATGAAGAAAATGACCAGAGGTCCACCAGACAACTCGCCCCTTGCCGAAGCAGCGGAGCGCCAGCGGGGCAACACGTTCCGCGCCAGCTGGAGCGATGAAGCCGGATCGGTGGCAGGCAAAGAAATCACAGCCTCCACCAGATCCCGGCGCAGATCCCCGTTGAAATAAGCAAGTTCAGCGGAGGCATCAGCGACATCGCTGTTCATGAGTCGGGCAGTGACGTTGTCGTATAGCCTGGAAGCCTCTGCCACACGCCCCGCACCGGCGTGAGCGAGACCGGTTTCCAGATCAATACGCGCCAGCAGATCCGGTGGCGACCATGGCCGGCAAGCTCGGCGGGCTGTGGCGAAAGCCGTCAAGGCGAGATCGTATTTACCCTCGGCGGCATAGGAAATACCCGTGAGCAACAAGGCCGATACGCGGGTTGTGAAACGGCCGACGAAGCTCGAGACATCAGTGGACGGAAATGTTGAGCGGGCTTCAGCATAGCGTCCGCCGGCCAGGAGAACAGAGCCGAGCAGAAAGCGACCAGTCGATTCATATTCCGGAATACCGAGCTCGACGCCACGGGTGATGCATTCCCGGAAGGCCCCCTCGGCGGCGGCCAGGTTTCCCCGCTCGCGGGCCAGAAGACCGCGGTTGCGGGCCAGGGTCCAGGATCGCGACGGACTGGTACGATGCTCCAGCGCGGCAGCGGCCATGTCCAGGGATTCCGCGGCGAGAATATATTCGCCTCGATGAGTCAGGAACTCGCCGATCAGAAGGTTCAGATCGGCGGCCACGTGTCGATCGGCGGCGATGTCGCCACTTCCGTAGCGAAGATCCTCGATGGCGTCGATCGAGCGGTAGATCAGATCGGGGCGACCCGTTTCCATCCAGCCACGAATGAGTTCCAGGTGCAGCTCGGCGCGGGCTTCAGCCGTGTTCACATTATACGAATGGGCCGCTGCAGCGTGAAGAAGCGAATCGACCACGGCGTATTCGCCCACCTGGGCATAATACTCGGCCAGCATCAGGGGCATGCGTGAGACATTGGCCGGGTCGGGATAGGCCGCAACCCAGCGCGACGCGGCCTTTTGGTACACGAGACAGGAATCGAGATCGCCCTTCATTCGCAGGCAACGCGCGATGTTCATCATGTGACGAGGCACATTCAGGGAATCCTGATCGCTCAGTGCGAAACCCAAACCACGCCGGCAATACTGCAGGTAGCCATCCCAGTCCCCCATGGCTTCCGACAGCATCGCCGCATTATTCAGGTTCCAGGAAGCGATATAGGACAAATTGAGATCGGCAGCCGTTTTTACGTTGGCCTCGTAAAGAGCCATGGAGGCCTGCGTATCGCGCCGCGCCGCCAGGATCCCGGCCTTGAGCGTTCGAATCTCAAGGAGTCCGACGATGGCGGCGCCGGGCTGCAGAGCCGCTTCAGTCAGGGTTTCGGCCATGGTCGCGGCCAGAAGCGCGTCGTCCAGTTCGCCTGTAGCCAGCATGGCCCGGGCAATCTCTTCCCATACCCGGGCTTCCAGCCGTCGACCGCCCAGCTCGCGTGCCCGCGGCAGGGTGTCGATGGCGATATCGATCGAGCGGGCCGGGTGGCCGTCGAGTCGTTCGCCATATGCGACTTTCAAATCGATCCAGAGGGATTGAAAGGGCTCGAGCTCGCGGGCTCGCGTGCGGGCGATTAAAAACTGCGCCTTGTACCCGCCGACGGAATAGAGCTGCCACCCCAGCACGTATGCGCCGAGAGCGGTCGACGTGTCGGCGCAGATCGGCTGGGTAAGGATCTCGGCGCGGCGACCGTCATCGCCCAGAAGGCTACGTTCGCTGTACTCCAGCTCGGGCCAAAGAACATTATCCGGGCGCTCCCGCCAAAGCGTGAAGAAGCTGTCCGCTGCGGCTGCACGCCGGTTGCGGTCATAGAGACCCTGCTGGATGTAGACATAGCGTTCGAGATCGCGCCGGACCTCCGGATCACCGCGGTCGGGGCCCTCCAGGCCTTGGCGGCTCGCTTCCAGGTGAGGAGCCAACAAGGCGGACGGGACGATATCGGAGGCCGTATGGTCCAACAACCCGTTTTCGCCTACGCAGCCCCCGAGCAACAGGAACAGGAGCAGGATGGCAGGCCACGATTTATCGTCCCGTTGACACAAGAAAGAAAAAAACCTTAGTATAACTTGCCGTGGCATGTAATTTTTCCGTCCTAGTCCAGGGGATTCAGGGCCTCAGCCAGGTTGCCCTGAAAACATCCGTTCATCCCGTACAGCCCAGGATCATGATGAAAGAATCTCAGTCTTTGATCCTCGAGATCAAGCGCTACATCGACGGGGATGATACAGCAGGCGACATGATCTGTAAAACCCTCGAAGCCCAGGTACGGGCGTCGGTTCGCAGACTCATCGGTCCTCATGACGCGGATGGCGACGATGTGATCCAGGATACCCTCATCGCCATGCTCGGCTATCTGAGGCGAGCGAAGGTGGCGCCGGACAATCCCGAGGCCTTTATCGTGACCATCGCCCGTAACCGGTGCCGCAACCTCCACCTCTGGCGACGGCGACGCAGTGCCCGGGATGTGACCGAACTCTCCGAAAAACTGCCCCATATCGCCGCCAGTCCTCTCGATCTTATCGATGAAGAACAGCGGCGGGAGCTGCTGGAGGAAGTCCTGCAAAATCTCGACACCCATTGTCGCAATCTGCTCGCAGCGATCTACCGGCAGGGGGCGACCATGGAGGAATTACGACACGATCTCGGTCTCCGCTCCGTCCAGGCCGTGTACCACCGAAGAAACGTTTGCATAAAAAAAGCACAAATGCTCTTGAATCGACGCCTGTTCAGTGGTCAAACGTTCGGAGGCAGGAAGCCTCGCTCCAGAACCACCCCGTGCCTGGACAAGGAGTCCGCTGATGGATGACCAGCTGAAATCAGGATTGGAATGCGTGGACATCGGTGTCGGGAAACGCATCCTGAACCTCGAATCACCGGCGCTCGACGCCGACGAACGCGAGTTGCTGGAAGCGCACAAGGAGGTCTGCGCTTTCTGTCGCCTGTCTCTCGATCTCCATCTCAAACTAGGGATCGGAATTCGCGACGGATCCCTCCAGGTAGATACATCAGCCGTCGCCAAACCTGTTCGTCGGCATGATTGGATGGGCTGGGCGGCTGCCACCGCCATAGCTGCCAGCCTGGTCTTTCTTTTCGTGCTGCCGCCGCGTCCGGTGGGATCAGCTCTCGTGGTGCGGGGAGTGAGCAAGACACAGTTCCTGCGGCCCGCCGAAGGTGAAGTCGTCAGAGCAGGCGATCTGGCACTCAGTTGGACCGAGGTGCCGGGCGCTGACGGGTATCGCGTGCGGGTTACCGGGCTCCACGGTGGTTCCACCTGGACGGGTATTTCGGACGAAGCCCATCTGGTCATCCCCAAGGATGCGGTTCCGGCCGGCGAAGAAACCTACCGGATTCTCCTGTCAACGGTTCCGGAGGACTTGCTGCCGCCGGGTGGCGCCAGCGTTTCCTTCCAAACGGGGGGATCCCTCGCCGTAGCCTCCCACCGCGCACGGAATGCGCAACCCGTGTCTTATATTTTTGCTCTGTCGGGCCTGGCTCTGGCGATCGCATC
>CBDUYZ010000213.1:0-4908 GCA_965371575.1 uncultured bacterium | reverse complement strand
CCAGAATGGTCGATTCGATGAGCGTCATCGGGAATTCATCCAACTTCGTGGGGAAAAGGAGGATCTTCGATCCAGCGATAATATCGTACTTCCCATCATCATAGATGGGTCCCAACCAACTGGCGTTTTTCGTCGCCGCCAGTTCGTGATTGAACCGCTCCTCCTGTGACTTGTCCGCAAAATTTCCGACAAAGACAAATTCTTCATCAGGCAGACGCCGCGCAATCTCCAGGATTTCAAAAATGCCCTTGTTCCGGTCCATTCGCCCGAGATACAGGAACTTCCTCCGCTCACCAACGGGCCGGAAATCCTGCGGCAGGTTATTGGTGCTGATGAAATTCGGAATCACATAGGTTGCTTTTTTCCAGCCGTTATCCACCAGGCATCGCCGGCATGATTCAGTAAGAAGGATCATCTGATCGATATATTTTTCCGAGAACATAATTTTTCTGAAATGCCAGGGAGTAACTGCTTCCTGCAGATTCGACTTCGCATGAAAGTGGGCCACGGTTTCCCGAAAAAAGAGTTTGGCGATCAGCAGGAAAATGCTTTGGTGAAGGTATCCGGTCTGGGCGATCTGCAGGTATACCACCTGGGGGCGGAAGGAAATCAGCTTGGCCACAGTGAGGAGATAACACAACAGGTAGGCCAGCAGAACCGGCCAGCGCGACTTCATCTTCTCCGTGTCCACCAGGCGGTATTTGTACCCGGCGGCATGAAAAATCTTGATCACCTCGTTGTTTATCGTGGCCACGCCACCGCCCATGGTTCCACCGACAAACAGGACCTTCTTCATCCGTTCCGCCCTTTCCATCCCCACATCTACTCGGTATTGGAGCCGGTTGACACATCATGGAACCGGTGCCGCATCTTGTTGACGATGAAGCGGGATTTGCCCGACTTCTCGACATCAATGCGATCTGTCTTGACGATTTCCACGTCCATTTCGTCGAAAAAGACCTCTGACATGGATTTCTTCAACACGTCACGGTACTTCAGATAACTGGCCTCGTCGGTATTCAGGTAGACCTTGATCGTCCGTTCGTCCTCCTGCACGACCTGGCTCTTGTTGATGTCCTTGATCTCCTGGTGGATGAAAGCCCAGACTACGGCGCTGGGGGCGATCTTCCTTCCCGAAGGCGTGATGATGTAGTCCTCGTGCTTGGTGATAACCGGTGAGATGACAGGTAGAGTCCGACCGCAACCGCATTCCAGGGAGGGCTGCGTGTCGATCTCATCCCCTACCTGGTAACGGATAAGGGGCATGAGCTTGTTGGTCAAGGTCGTGACGGCGGCGGGCTTCACGCCAGCCATGATGCCGAACTGGCCTTCCACATACCCGTCCACCAGCGACAGGTGATAGTTGCCCAGATGGCACTGCGCAGCGGAAACCACCCTTTCGCCGGAACCATACAGGCCGCGGATCTCGGTTTGGAGCACCTCGCGGATCACGAGTTCCTGATGGGCATGCATTGGCTCGCTGGAGAAAAGAACATTCTTGAGGCCCCAGTTCTTCCGGAATCCCGTCTGTTTCAGGTAATGGCAAAGAATTTCGAGCGAAGAGGGATAGCCCATGATATAGGCTGGTTTTCGCCGGTTCAGAAATTCACCGATCCTGGCTGCGGTCTTTTCGGTCAGGTGAAAAGTGGAAAAATAGATCCTCTTGTCGAACCAGGACATTCTCCACGGTCTGGCGGGATCCTTGACCCGCAGGGGAATGACGGGGTCGCCCACGAGGCGGGCTATCCAATCACCCTTTTCATAACCCGCCCACCTGGTCCGCCGCCACCACAAGGCGTCACCCAGGAGGAAGGAGCTTCTGTCCATGTAAATTGTAAAGGGGATTCCCGTCGTGCCCGAAGTTTTCGAGACCACTCCTTGTTCCGGATTTCCCCCCAGAAAGGCCCCGGGGTCCTCGTTGATCATCGCCTTATTAGTGACGGGCAGCTCCTTAAGGACCTCGAAGACACTCCGGCGAGCGAGATCCTCCTTGAGGCCGGAAAATTGCCGGTAGAAAGGTACATGCGTAATGGCGTGAGTGATGATGTCCTTCAATTTCGCTTCGACAAATTCCACCTGGCTCTGCCGGTCGAGACTTTCCGTGAATTCGAAGTCCCGAATCAACTGATCCCATTTCCTGAACCTGGACAAGTTCCTGATTCCATAGGCGTTGACATACAGATTCTGTAGAAATCGCGGTGAGCGGTTGTAGAGATTTTTCAATGCATCCATGCCTGCCGCCATTTGCCGGGAAGCCGAAATTCCAGAGGGCCGTTCCGGCTTCCTCTCCATAACCCGGGAATGTTAACATGATAAGTTGACAACATACCCCCTCAAAAAATAAGTTTCCTTCGCGACATCCCCGAACCTGGAAGGACTCCCGTGCCCAAGAAGATTTTCCTAATCGCCGCCGCGCGGCCGAATTTCATGAAGGTGGCCCCACTGTGGCGGGCCATGGCACAGAGGCCGGAGTCTCTCCAGCCCATGCTCATCCACACCGGCCAGCACTACGACAAGAACATGTCCGATGTGTTCTTCGAGGACCTGGGCCTGCCCACCCCCGCTGTCCACCTGGGTGTCGGCGGCGGCTCCCACGCCCAGCAGACCGCCGGAGTGATGGTCAAGTTCGAGGAACTGTGCCTGGCCGAAAAGCCCGATCTGGTCATCGTGGTCGGCGACGTCAACGCCACCATGGCCACCAGCGTAACCGCCGCCAAGCTGCACATCCCCGTGGCCCATGTCGAGGCCGGTCTGCGCAGCCGTGACATGACCATGCCCGAGGAGATCAACCGGCTGATGACCGACGCGGTGGCCGACCTGCTGTTCACTCCCTCGCCCGACGCCGATGAAAACCTCCGAGGCGAGGGTGTGGCCGAAACGCGCATCAAGCTGGTCGGCAACATCATGATCGATAGTCTGATTCAATCGGTGGCCAAGGCTCGCGGTCTTAAGATCTATGAGAATCTTGGTCTGGAATCAGGCCGGTTCGGCGTGGTCACCCTGCACCGTCCGGCCAATGTGGACGATCCGGACAACCTGGCCCGAATCTTCGACGTTCTGACCGCAGTCGATCTACCCCTGGTCTTTCCTGTCCACCCGCGCACCCGGGCTGTCATGGTCGAGCACGACCTGGGCTCGCGCTGTGGGCTGATGGCTTCGCGCCTGATCCTGGCTGATCCCCTGGGCTATTACGATTTCATGAACCTGGTGATCCACTCCCGACTGATGCTCACCGACTCCGGCGGCCTGCAGGAAGAGACAATGTACCTGGACATCCCCTGCCTGACCCTGCGGCCCAACACCGAACGGCCCATCACCATCACCCGGGGAACCAACGAGCTGGCCACCATCGAATCATTGCCCGAGCAGATATCCAGGATTCTCAAGGGAGACTGGAAAAAAGGAATGGTGCCCGAACTGTGGGACGGAAACACGGCGCCCCGCATCGTGGCGGCGATCGAGGAGTTTCTGGCGGACAGGTAACCGCCTGCCCGGCTCATGGCCGCGCGAACATGATCCCGTAGCGGTTCAAGTAGTCCTTGAAGGCTAGAGCGAGCTCGTCCAAATCCCCTGCACAGCAATGGTCTGCCCAGGAGAACCAGGCGTTCCCCGCCGTTTGGAGTTCCTGCCGCGACGACTCGGAAATGGCACCCAGAACCAGGTGGACACGCCCAGGTCCTGCAGCGTCCGCCGGCAATTCCCTATGCAAATGAACTTCCCTGGGTTTCCCCTCATCGTCCACATACAGAACATCGCCATCGAGATGACCTTCCGCCGCCCCGAAATGATTAACGTAGACACGAAACTCTTCCAGAATACCACGTAAGATCTCCATGCGGTCGTCGTCCGAATGGTGGGTAATGAACTCATCCTGGGTCTTCAAAAGCTTGGCCGGCTCACCCAGAACGAACGAACCGGCGGGAAAGGATTTGGTCACCATCGATCCGCTGCCCACCACCACATGGTCTCCCAACTCGACACCGGGCATGATGAAGATCCGACAGGGAAGCCAGACCGATTTCCCGATGGTCACCTCACCATAGACCACCGGATATCCGGCCAACTTGTCCTTGTAGGCCCCGTGCGTGAAGATATAAGAAGCGAAACCCACGGCTGTTTCTTCTCCGATGGTCAGCGGCCGCGTGGGGTCCAGGATGGTATAGGGAAAAATGTGGACCCGGTCGCCCAGAATGACCCGCGAATCGGGAAAGGGTTGCTGGGCACGGATTACAGCCGATTCGCTGATGATCACATCGTCACCCATCTCGA
This sequence comes from uncultured bacterium, assembly GCA_965371575.1. GTDB lineage: Bacteria > Krumholzibacteriota > Krumholzibacteriia > LZORAL124-64-63 > LZORAL124-64-63 > JAGLCY01. The sequence continues at coordinate 639 of CBDUYZ010000213.1, read as the reverse complement.
TATGCGGGCAGAGAACGACAGCCATGGTCCGCACCTGCACCCGTTTGCCGAAGCGTGCGGTTTGGCCCACAACCACGGCACCGGCGCTGAAGCAAGTATGGTCTCCGATCTCGCAGGTGCCCGAAATCTCCAAAACACTTCCGGGTCCAAACGAGACACCCCTGCCGATCTTGTAGCCCTTCAGCCGGTACCACAGTTTTTTCAGAGGTGAAGGCAGAATACCAATGGTCATGATCTTGCTCAGGGGTAAGCGCGCGTCGTCGAATCTCATGAGTCATCCTCCGAAGTTGCCAAACCCGCCCGTGAAAGCACCAGGTTCAGCAAGCAATTCATCGTGTCGGCAGCCTCGGTGGTCGGACCGGCCGAAGTCTTCTTCTCGAAACGGAACCGGTCGAATTCCTCCGGCCCCCCGATCAGCACGAGTTGGCCCCTCGCTTTCAGGTCCTTGTCCACCTCGCCGATGGCGCTCTGAAAGATACTGTAGGCCGGCACACCAAGGAAGGCCGCCTCACGCAACATCGTCCCCCCGGACGATATCACCAGGTCCGCTCCCTTGAGCAGCGGCACCGGGGGAATCGGTTTCTCGGGCACGAGCACCGGACACCGCCAGTCCCGACGACCCAATTCCTCCACCTGCCA
>CBDUYZ010000212.1:0-4968 GCA_965371575.1 uncultured bacterium | reverse complement strand
CTGCTGCACAGGTTAGACAAAGATGGGTTCCATCCCAGAAGCGCAAACCTGCAACCCGGTCGCCGCGCGGGACCCAGGGCACTTGCCCGTGTTCGGCCCCACACAGGACGCATTTTTCCGGATAAACCAATTCCAGCACGGATTCGAAGATCCAGGCTGACCGTTTCATGCTTCCACCACCAGCGGGAAGGATATCCAGGGAGGTTCCACGGGGATCAAGGAGGGTCAGCCGGGCACCAGATCCAGTTTATCAGCAGCCTGCTGGTCAACAACCTGCCAGGGCATCGCGCATCACCGGCCAAGGTACCGGAGGCCCGAACCACCAGGCGAAGGCAAGACCGCCCTGCATCAGCAGTACCGGTAAACCGTCGAGGTAGGTGAATCCGAGGGGCGGTTCACCGGAAGGAATCTGATCGCCGTAACGGAGATCCAGCAGCAGGGCAGGGTCGCGGCCGGCGGCGACAGGCAGATAGGGCGTGGCATCCACGCCCGCTGCCAGACAGCAGATCCAGATGGTGGCCGCGTCCGGGACAGCATCTTCGGCGGCGTTCAAAGATCCGACCTTGACCGATCCGGCCAGACCACGACTGGTCAGCCATCGACCGACCCTCTGCCGTCCGGCAGCCGACCGGCTGCGGATTTCCACATGGGGAACTTCCCACCCGCGCAGCGCCTCGACGGCGGCCCGGGCCGCGCCTCCGGCCCCCAGCACTACCGCCCTGACGGGTGGGCCATCACTCGGCCAGGCTTCGGCCAGCACAGCCCGGATTCCCCCAGTGTCGGTGTTGTGTCCCAGCCACCGCCCTTCTTCGACCCGAACGGTGTTGACCGCCCCGGAGTCCCGGGCCTGGTCGGTGCGACCGTCACACAACGCCGCCACAGCTTCCTTGAGAGGCGCGGTGACATTGAAACCGGCCAGGAGACGGGAGGCCTCTCCATCCTTCAAATGGCGCAGTACGCCCGGTTCCATCCGGACGGCCAGGTACTCGGCGTCGATTTCCCGCTCCTGGAGGGCGGCGTTGTGCATGGCCGGAGACAGGGAATGGCCCACCGGATCACCCAGAACACCGTAGAAAGGGCGGAGGGGACGCCAGGGCTCCCCGCTGCGTAGCCAGCCCTCCGCGCCGAGTTCCAGGACGTCATACACGGGTCTGCTCCCCGGCCCGTGCCCTGTGGGCGAAGATGAGCATGACCGCCAGCCCTACCGCCATCATGCCCACGCTGATCCACTGGTTGTTGGTCCAGCCAAACATCATGATCTGCTCGGGTTCATAGTAGCGGGTAAAATCGACGGCGAACCGGGACAGACCGTACAGGAGCAGGAACCGGCCGAAAGTGGCGCCGCGGTAATCGGAAATCCGTTCGAGCAACAGCAGCAGGCCGAGCACGATGAAACCACCCGCGGAAGCGAAAAGCTGCGAGGGCAGGACAGGCACGTGCCCGAACTGCAGGGAGGAGGGAGCATCCACGGGAAAGATGATGCCGCAGGCGCATTCGGTGGATCTGCCGAAACAGCAACCGGCGAAGAAGCACCCGATGCGCGTGATCCCGATGCCGAGGATGACCCCCGGGGAAAAGATGTCCGCGATGACCAGGAATGGGATGCCCCGCCGGCGAGTCATGATCCACACCGTCAGCGTGGCCAGCCCGATGCCCCCGTAGAGAGTGAGGCCCCCGTCCCAGATAAAGAAGACGCGGTACCAGGGATGGAAATTTTCCAGGTGGGTCAGCACGAACATCAACCTGACCCCGATGAGACTCGATACGAACACCCCGAATATCAGGTCGAGAATCACCTCGGGGGACAGACCGTGCTTCCTGCCCCGCCGTACGCTCAGCCAGAAGCCCAGGACGAAACTGATGGCCATCATCAGCCCATAGGACTTTATCACGCCGAATATTTCAGGAAACATGTCGGTCTCTCCCCGTAAATCCTCCGAATGAACGCCGTGGAATCAATTCTCGAAGCTACGCGAACTGACGTTCAGCAGCAAGCCCAGGAGCAACGAACTGACCACCAGGTTGGAGCCGCCGTAGCTGATCAGAGGCAGGGACAGGCCCGTAACCGGCAGCAGGCCGGTGGTTATGGCTACATTGACCACCACATGAAAAGTGAAATAGGTTACCACACCTACCGCAACGAAGCTGCCGAAGGGACGCCGCGCTGCGACGGCGTAGTCGATGCCGCGCAGGATAATGATCAGGAACAGTCCCAGCAGGACCGCAGCACCCATGAATCCGAGTTCCTCCCCCACCACCGAAAAGATGAAATCGGTGTGCCGTTCAGGCAAGAAGGCCAGCCCCTTCTGCGTACCCTTCAGGTAATGCGTGCCGAACAGGCCGCCGGACCCGATCGCCACCTTGGACTGTATCGCCTGGTATCCGCTGCCGAAGGCGTCCCGGGTCGGATCGAAGAAGGTCAGGATCCTCTCCTGCTGGTAACCCTTGAGCTTATCCCAGAAGAAGGGAATGCCGATACCGAAGCCCACGTTGACGACCAGCAGAACCACCTTCGAGAGGATATTCAGACGCACAAGATACAGCACCCCCAGGATCAGCAGGATGTATAGTCCCCAGGGCCAGGCCTGTTTGGCCACCGACTCCGAATAGAACATGTTGACCGAGCTGAGGACGGCGCTCCCGGCGCCGAGCAGCAGGATGCCGGGTAACCCGTACCAGAAGACCATGCCCACCCAGACGCCCAGGAAGACCAGGCTCGTGCCCAGATCCGGTTCGCGCAGGACCAGAATCATGGGCAGCGTCATGACCAGGAAGGAGCCCATCGCGACCTTCAGTCCCGGGCCCTCCTCCACGGACCGGCCCAGAATGCTTGCCGTCACCAGTATGAAAGTGACCTTGGCCAGTTCCGACGGCTGTATGTGGATCAGGCCGAGCACCAGCCAACGCCTGGCTCCACCTATGCGGGGGCCGACCAGAAGTACGAGGGCCAACAGGAGCACCGAGAACAGGAACAGGGGGATGGCCACGTTGTCCAGATAACGCAGAGGCACCCGTGAAGCCAGGACCAGGGCGGTGAAGGCAATCAACACCCAGAACACCTGTCGATAAAAGATACCTTTGGGCACGACGGGATCAAGCTGGTTATATGGCCCGTGGAGCGGCTCGGTCACCGACCACAGAACGGACAGACTGACCAGGCATAGCAGCAACCAGGATAAAAGTATCCAGCGGTCGCCCGGCGGTACCAGGAACGAGAGGAACCTCATCACTGCACCCTTCCGTTGACCGTCACAGGGGCCGGAAGAGCAGCAAGAGAATCTTCCGCGGCAAAATACGCCCCCAGCCAGTTGCGGGCCACGGGAGCGGCTTCGCGGCTGCCGTGACCCGCGTTTTCGACGATGACGGCCAGAGCCACCTGCGGATCATCGGCGGGAGCAAAACACATGAACCAGGCATGATCCTCCCCGTGGGGGTTCTGGGCCGTGCCCGTCTTGCCCGCCACGGCGACGTCTTCCAGACCCGCCGCTTTGCCTGTTCCTTCGGACACCACCAGTTCCATGGCACGGCGGACCCAGGCCATGTCACGCTCACGGAACGGCAGCGCCTCCGGCGGCTCCCGGGACCGTTGGGGATCGATCACGAACACCGGATCCGGCATCCGTCCCGACGTGGCGAGTCGGCCGACGAGCAGGGCCATCTGAATGGGGGTGACCAGAAGTTCACCCTGTCCGATGGCGTTGTTGAGGAGGACACCGCGGGTCCACTTACCCTCGCCGTACCTCTTGTCGTACCAGGCGGTATCCGGAATGTTGCCTGCGGCTTCGTCGGCGAAAATGTTCGTGCAGACACGGCCCAGCCCCAGAGCATTGGCGGCCTCGGCCAGTTGATCGATCTCCAGGCGGAGCCCGAGCTGATAATAATAGGTGTCGCACGACTGCACCATGGCCCCGGTGAGGTCCACCAGGCCGTGCCCGCTGCGTTTCCAGCAACGGAAATAGCGATTGCCGAACTGCCAACCGCCCAGGCACGGTTCAAGCACGGTGGAGGTCCCTATGACGCCGTTCTGCAGGCCGGCCAGCGAGGTGACAGGCTTGTAAAGGGAAGCGGGCGGATAGGTGGCCTGCACGATGCGGTTGAAGAATGGTTTGTCGGGATCGTTGGCCAGGACGTTCCACTGCTGGGCCGTGATGGTAACGGTCATGAGGTTTGGATCGAAGGCGGGATGGCTGTAGGCAGCCAACACTTCCCCCGTCCGCGTGTCCAGGGCCACGCCGCAGGCCGTCCGGTCGCCGATGGCCACGGCCATCTGATGCTGGTAAGCCAGGGAGAGGGATAGCGTCACATCCCTGCCCGGCGTCACATCCTTTAGCCAGACCACATCCTTACCGACAAACCGGCCGGAGGCGTTGACTTCCTCCAGCTTGGTCCCGCTGATTCCCCGCAGTACCCCTTCCAGGGCTGATTCGACACCCTGTTTTCCGATCAAGTCTCCGGTCTTGTAGCCGGCGTCCCCGTCGGTGGTGTCCAGGTCGGCCGGCACGACCTCTCCCACGTAACCGACTACATGGGCAAACAATTCCCCGAACAGGTAACGCCGCCGGGGCCGCGAATCCACCCTTACACCGGGCAGTTGCCTGCCCCGTTCCTCAATGGCTGTAACCTGGGGCATGGTGGCATTGGAAACGAGAACCAGAACTCCCCGACCCCTCGCCGCCTTCTGCTCCCGAAGCCTGTCCAGGGTGGCCTCTCGGGGCAGATCGAACCAGTTGATGAGCCGGGTCAGGGTGGAATCAGGTCCGTCGTTGGTCAATGAGTTACCGGGCACGGTGATATCAGCAATGTAGGTGTTGTCCGCCAGGATAACCCCGTTCCGATCCATGATGAGGCCCCGCGGTGCCCGCTTCCGGTAACTGATCTGTCTGTTATGCAGCGCCTGGTTCTTGTATTCGCTATGGTCCACCACCATCATCACGAAGATGTTGCCTAAGAGAATCAAGAACAGGACAA
>CBDUYZ010000211.1:0-4985 GCA_965371575.1 uncultured bacterium | reverse complement strand
CCTGGTTCCGACAATGAACAAGGAGATAGGAAAAACACAATTTCAGAGGCACAACTAATTCCATACAACCCGAAAAAAGACATACGGTTCGCCTGAAATCCTCCGATACATAAGCAGTATCATGATGGGGTGGTGCGCCCGGTTCCCGACGAAGAGGAAGAAAATGACCGCGAAAGCACGCATTCTTGTTGCGGACGACGAGCCGCACATCAGGCGAATCCTGCAGTTCATGCTGGAACAGGAAGGATTCGAGGTAAATATGGCCGAAGACGGGGAGGAGGCCTGGAAGGCCGTGGCCAGCTTCCAGCCCGATCTGGTTCTGCTGGATGTCATGATGCCTCGCATGGATGGATTCGCTGTCCTGGAGATCATCCGCGCGGGGTTCGAGACCGCCCGACTGCCGGTGATCCTCTTGACCGCCAAAGGAGAGGAACAGGACAAGGTCAGGGGTCTGGCCGGCGGGGCGAACGATTACATCATCAAGCCGTTCAACCACGATGAGCTCCTGCTGCGGGTCACCAATCTGCTCGAGGCCACGCGGCGCGAACGAGAAGCCAATCCCCTGACGGGTCTGCCGGGCAACCGGGCCATCGATCGGGAGGTCCAGGACCGCATCTCCGCCGACCAGGAATTCGGTTTCATATACATCGACATGGACCGGTTCAAGAGCTTCAACGACAAGTACGGCTATTCCCGGGGTGACCGGGCCATTTCCTTCCTCGCAGGCGTTCTGATCGGCATCACCCAGAAATACGGCTCGGGCCGGGAGTTCGTGGGTCACGTCGGTGGCGATGATTTCGTGGTGGTGTCCGCTTCGCAGGACGCCGAGCGGCTGGCTCTACGCATCATCCAGGAATTCGATGAAGGCAAGGCGGACCTACACGACGAAGAGGATTTCCGAAATGGTTACCTGGAAATCGAGAGCCGCAGCGGGCAGATCGAACGCTTCCCGCTGATATCCCTGACCTTGGCCCTGGTCCGCGATTGCCGGGGCCGGTTCCAACATCCGGCCGAATTGAGCAATACCCTGGTCGAGTTGAAACGATGCGGCAAGACGAAATCTCACAGCGTGGTCGTCAAGGAACGGCGTTCGGCGGGTAGTAAACCGGAATTGATCACCATCGGGGTGGACGGGAGTTCCACCGAAGATCCTGCCTCCTGACCGGATGGAAACCATGGGCGGATACAGCGACAACGTCGTAGCGATGTCTCGGACGGACGACCCGGTCGACCAGGTCATGTCCATGATCAAGCCCGACGAGGGTCTGCCTGATCTGGCGGCCCTGGCGGAGGCCTTCCTGGCGGCCTGGTCCCGGCTGCCCGGGGTACGGGCCGCGGCGGTGGCCGCGGATCCCGCCGGTACTGTCCTGCTGGGCCCCGCCTGTCGCGGTAATTGTGAATCCTGGTTGGTCACGACCCGGGATCTGGCCGCACGGACGGGTGAGCCCCAATGGGTGGAAATGGCCGGCCGCTGGCCTGAGCTCGCCGCTGCCTGGGCCGGTAACCTGTCCGATGGCTCGATGGTTCTGCAGGGGGCAGGACCGTTGCCCGGGGGCGAACCCTGGTCGGAAGCGGGCCACGGCTTCGAACCGGTGTTGTGCGCCGGTTGGTTGGTGGCTCCGATCGACATGCACGGGCAGGTGAAGTTTGCGTTGGTGCTGGGCCTGGCAGGAGATCCTGAGCGGTTTCCCCCGGTTCGGGAAACTTTGGTTCGCCTCGTGAAGGCCCTGTCGCCGGTGATCGCCGTATGGTTCGAAGCCCTGTCCTTGAAAGCGAGCCTACGCCAGGCTGACTATGAAAACAGGGCCCTGGCCCGGCTCAACCGTCTGCAGGGGCGGTTCGTGGCCATGGCCAGTCACGAATTCAAGACGCCCCTGACCTCGATCACCGCCTACACGGATGTTCTCGGCGAACAATTGAGGGACGCTGATCTTCCCCATGCCCAGGAATTCCTCGGCGTCATTCGCGACGAAGCGAGCCGTCTGCTACGGATGGTGAACCGGTTCCTTGATTTCACTCGCATGGAGCACGGGTCTCCTTTGCTGGCGCTGAGGCCCGTGGATATGGCACAACTGGTCCAGGACACGGTCCGGTCCCTGGGCCCCAAGATCTGCCGCAAGGATCTGGCCGTCGTAGTCGATGCGCCTGCCGGTCTGCCGCGGGCCGAAGTGGATCCCGACCTGATCCGCCAGGTGCTGGTGAACCTCCTGCATAACGCGGTGAAATTCACGCCGTGCGGGGGACGGATCACCATCAGACTGCAGGAAAAGGAGTCGGCCGTCGCGGTCAGCGTGATGGACGACGGGCCCGGCATTCCTCCCGAGGACATTCGGCGCATTTTCCGGGAATTCTACCGGGCCGAAGGCGAAACCTCCAGCGAGGTGGGATCCGGTCTCGGTCTGACCATCGCCCGGCATATCGTCAACCTCCACGGGGGACACATTGAAGTGGAACGACGTCCCGAAGGAGGGTCGGACTTCCGGTTTATCGTGCCGAAGGAGATGGGCACCCTGGCCTCGCTGGCCGATGTTCTGCGCCGACCGGTCGATCTGCAGGAGGGCGCGCGCCTCGTGGAAAGCCTGCTGTTTCTCCTGGCGGAAATGACGGGGTCGCGCACGGTGGTCATGCTGTTGCGGGACGGCGTCGGGGGTCTGGTGCCCGTGGGCGCCATCGGTCTGGACCTGGGTGCGGGCAAGCCCCTCCCTCTGGCCGAAAACGAGGGTTGGACCCGGTTCATCGAGCGTGGGGAGGTGGTGACGGATCCGGGTTCCCTGGCCGGAGATCTCGGCTGGTGTCCGTCGAAGTGCGTGTCGGAAGACAGCCGGATGTACGCGCCTCTCGGCGAGGGGGAAAGTGCCCTGGGCTGCGTCATCCTCGGTCGCCGCCGGGGACTGGAGTCCTATGATCAAGCTGACCTGATCCAGTTGTCGGTCCTGTCCGAGATCGTCAAGACAGCGTTGAGCGAGCTGGAAACGGGGCTGGTCCGGATGACGGCCACCATCAGGCTTCTGCTGCGGATCCGCCGGAACGGAGTGCCCACGGCCACGGCACAATCGCTGGCCCTGGCCGAAAAACTGGGTGTCCGGTTGGGTCTGAACAGGGCCGAGATCAAAAGGCTGCAACTGGCGACCGTGCTGCACGACGCCGGCATGGCCCAGGTGGAGGAGGAGATCGTCCTGGGCGAATCGGAGCTGAGTCTGGATGAACGGGACGAGGTTGATCGCCATGTGGAGCAGGTCGTTGACCTCCTGGGTCCACTGCTGCCGGACGCGGCCGTCGAAAAGATCATTCGCCACCATCACGAACGGTTCGACGGGACGGGTTATCCCGAAGGCCTGCGTGGTCGGGACATCCCTCTCGGCTCCCGGCTCATGGCGGTGATCGATACCTGGTTCTCCCTGACGAGTTCCCGACCTTTCCGCGGCGGTCTGGCCCCGGAGGCGGCCCACGGGGAGATCCTTGCGCACGCCGGGACCCAGTTCGACGGGCGGATCGTCAACGAATTCACCAAGGTTCTATATCACGAGGGCGTTTTGACCGACGCTCCCGCCGCCGCCGGACCCGCTCGGTCCGGCTCCTGAGGAGAAGTCATGATGGATTCCTCGCGGGTTCTCATCGTGGACGATGAAAAACCGATATCCACCCTGCTCGCCCAGACCTTCGAACAGGAGGGGCACGAGGTGGCCAACGCCTACGACGGTATCGACTGCATGAACAAGATGGCCACCTTCCGCCCGGACGTGGTGATCATGGATATCATGATGCCCAAGCTGGACGGGGTGGACACAACCCGGCTCATTCGCCGGAACCGGAGCTACAGCGACACGATTGTCGTGGTGTTGTCGGCCAAGTCGGACGAGGAGACCCGTCGCAGGATGAAAGAGGCCGGCGCCAATCTGTTCATGAGAAAACCCTTTGTCATCGCCAAACTTCTGGCCCGGGTTTCGCACATGCTGCAAATCCGTTCGGAATCGCGCTGAGGTGACCGCGGATGTTGATGACGGCAACAACATCGATTCTGACCACTCCCTTCATGGGGGCCGTCGCTGCCGTGATCGTACCGGCGCCAGTGATCGTTCTGTTGGTGGTCGCCACGGCCATAGGGGTGTGGGCTGCCATGATGGGGCTGAGGATCACGGCAGGCCGCCGCCGGCTGAAACACAAGGCTGATATCCTGTCCAACCGGGCCCGGACCCTGGAAAACATCCTGACGGTATCGGCTCGCATCAACGCCACGCGCAATATGTCCGAACTCATCGACAAGGTGACCGCCGCGGTGGGAGAGGTCAGTGGCTTCAGGCACGTCGTTCTGTATCTGTGGTCCGACACGGCAAAGGCCTTCGAGGTCCGGGCCATGGCAGGCGGGGCTTCGCATGAGCAGGCCAGGCTGACCGGAACCCGGGTTTCCGCCACGGACTACGACGAGTTGACCCGGGAGGAATACCGGTATGCCAATTGCTACCTGCTGGACGCGGTGGACGAGACCCGCCCGGGCTCCAGCGCCGGACTGGATCTGATGCCCGATTCCCATCGCTGGAAACCGGGCCAGCGCCTGATCGCTCCGTTGGCTTCGGATGCCGGCGGGGTCGTGGGTTACCTCGATCTGGACGATCCGGTTTCCGGACTGGTTCCCTCTCCGTCGCAGATCCGCCAGCTCGAGTTCCTGACGCGCCAGGCGACCACCGCCATCGAATCCGCCGAGGTCTACGACCACCTCGCCCGCAACAACGCCGAACTGTCAGCGGCCTCGGAAAAGCTGAAAAGCCTGTCGGACATGAAGAAGAACTTCGTGGCCAACATCAGCCACGAGCTGCGCACCCCCCTGACATCCATTTCTGCCTACTCCGAATTGCTGCAGAAGAATCTGGATACCATGTCGCCTGAATCGCTGGACGAATTCCTGGAGGTCATACACGACGAAAGCGTGAAGCTGACGGGGATCATCAACGACATCCTGGACCTGAGCCAGATGGAGAACAACCGTC
>CBDUYZ010000210.1:0-5016 GCA_965371575.1 uncultured bacterium | reverse complement strand
CAGGCCGATTACCAGTATAATTGCAATAGTGATCTTTTTCATGATTAACTCCTTAAATCTTCAATTTTCATTCTTCAATCTTCAATCTTTATGGTTTGCACGGCCAAGTCTCCATCAGAAATCTGAATTGCGCTTCGACAGGCCGCTCTTGCATGTATTGGGGGTTTGATTTGGCCCACTCGATGAACATGCCGATGGCTTTATTGCGAGACGGCAGAGGATCGGGCACACAAACAAATTTAATGCCTTTCGGACCGGACGTCATGGCCTCATAGTATTGGTACGCGCCCTCAAAATAGCCATGGCAGAAGTTGATGGCCGGGTGGTACAAGGGATCGTCGGCAGATACCGAGCACAGGCTGATAAATTGCTCGGCCGTATTCGCCTCAAAATCCTTCTCCGTTACCGCTCCGGCAAAACCGGGCAACAAGAATACAATCACAACTAGTAAAACAATCGGTTTTGGGGCCATGGTTTTGTCCTCCTTTGAATTAAAAGTTTCATGGTAGCGTCAGCTTTACCCTAACGTTGCAAAAGTCGGAGGGCTTCAGAGCCAAGGCGTCAAGGGTGAAGTCGTAGTCATTTACTTCGAACCCTTGACAACACAGGATCTGAAGTCCTCCGGCTTTCCCGTAGGGTAAACAACATGGCAAAACGACCCCATCCTTTGAATTCACCATGGGGGATATCCCGAAATGGAACTTTTGCTATGATATCAGGTATAATAACAGACCATTAGACACTCTTTGCCTTGTTGTTTATGCAACATTGGGGTTTACCAGCGTAGCGGCTGAACCAGTTCCCTCAGCACACTAAAAATCAACCCCGGTTCGTCACCGGAAACCGCCGATTCCACCCGTACCGCCTGGGCGGTGATCCAACAAAGCACAAGCAGCACCAACAGGTACGCGATGCCGAGCGCGATGTTGGTGCGGCGGTGAAAAGGGGATCGCATCAGTGAAACGAGAGGTCCGGCATAAGTCGCCAGAAACCATGCCCCACCACCGGCGGCTATCGATGCAAATTTAAAAGTGTTAAACTCCAATGCTTTGTCCGGGAGTGTAGCGGCTACCTTTTCAATTGTAATCGCCAGAGGCGCGAAGAACCCTGCCAACGTTTGGGCCAGAGCCAGGTACATCAGCAAGTCACCGGCCACCAGTGCCCAGTGGGTGCAAAAGCCCACCTCGTCCAACTCGCAGGACATGATGAATGCCAACATCGCAAAGACAGACAGGCCCATGGCTATGAAAAGGTGCATATCGGCCACGACGTGCACCGCGTGGCCCACCCCGGGCACCTTGAAGCCGTCTGCGGCACTGTATAGCTGAGCGATTTGAAACGATACGACCGCGATGTTGAATCCGATCACTGTCAGACGCGCGCGCATGACATTGGTGGCGACACGCACCGGCTTGCGGTCCTCAGACATAAGATATTTTCTCCTTGAATAGTGATGCTGCCCCCGCACGTTGTTTTTTATGGGGGTCGGACCAGGGTAGAATTCCGTCAATTAAGGCATTAGCCCAAAAACAGGGCCGTTTATAGTCGTCCACCCCGGGCCGACCCCACCTCCCAAGTATTTTTACTGTTCGCATAATCTGTCCTACGGTGCTTTAGCCGAGCCACTTTTTATTAAAGCTATTTTTTCACTTTGCTAGTTTGGAATTCAACTGAGTTAAAGCGGATTCCCTAGCGTCCCTTAGACCGTAAACACGAGCACCGGGCCGAGAAACGTCAATATGACGTTGGAAATCGCATAGCTGACCGTGTAGCCCAGCACGGGCGTGCTGCTTTCGGCGGCGTCGATCACCCCGTTCAGACTCGGCGTGCTCGTGAGGTTGCCCGTGATGGCGCCGCACACGACGACCGGATTCATTTTCAGCACGTAGCGCCCGTAAAACACCATTACCAGACAGGGTATCAGCGCCACGCAAAGCCCCACCGCGGGCAGGATCACCCCATGTTGCATGATCTGGGCGATGGCCTGGGGGCCGGTGGCAAGTCCGACGGAGGCAATGAAGATGGCCAGGCCGAATTCCTGCAGATGTTTGGCCGTGGGCGCGGGCAGGTTGCCGAATGTGGGATGTTTGGCCCGCAGCCAGCCAAAGATGAGCCCGGAGACCAGGCAGCCGCCGCCGATGCCCAGGCCGATGGGCACACCGGCCACCGGCACGCTGCCGATTCCCAGCAGGATGCCGACAACCAGACCGATGCCCAGATAGACATAATCCACCAGGTGGGGCGCCGGCGGGGTATAGCCGATCTCGTCGGCCGCCTTGGCCACATCTCCGGCTTCACCCACGATCCGAACGACATCCCCCCGGTGAATGACGGTCTGGGGAAACATGTCGATTTCCTGATCCAGGCGCAGCATCCGGGGAACCTGAACCCCGTAACGACCCTCCAGATCGAATATTTCCATGGCCTCGGCCAGGGTTTTGCCGACAAGCGCCTTGTTGGTAACCACCACGTCGCGCTTTTCATTGATAAAGCCCAGGGCGCTCACATTGGCGGTTTCCTGCCCGACAAATTGACCGGCCTGTACCACATTACCGGGTTGGCCCTGCAGCGCCAGGCGGTAGTTGGTTTGCAGGGTCAGATCCGGAGTGACCTCGATGCGCTTTTGAGGGTCCGCAGCCTGCATCACTTTGACAGCGAAGCGCGCTTCGAGATCTTCGACGGTTGACCCGACGGCGTCCTGCGCATTAACGATATAGGCCTGGGCCCGGATTTTTCCGAAGGCCTCGAACTGTCCCGGCGCCAGTTTGACACCGCTGTCGCCCATCTCCACCTCGAGTTTGTGGGCTTCTTCTTTCAGGTTGACACCCATCAGGCGCGGCGCCACCCGGCTGGCAAAAAACATGACGGCCGTCATCCCGAACAGGTAGGTCAGGGCATAGGCGACGCCCATGTTGGCCTCCAGCTTTTTGATCTCGTCTGCCCCCAGACCCAGACGGTGCAGGGCCTCGGAGGCCGTGCCGATGGAGGCCGATTCGGTGGTGGCACCGGCCAGCAATCCGGCGGCCGTACCCTTGTCGAAATTAAAAAGGTGGGACGCGGCCATGATCGTAAGGAATACGACAATGCCCGAAACAAGTGCCAGATGCAGCTGATTGATGGTTTTGCGGTTCAGGCTGGCAAAGAATTCGGGCCCGGAGACATAGCCCATGGAATAGATGAAAAGGGCGAACGTTATCTGCTTGACCATGGGATTGACCGGCACGCCGACCTGGCCGATGAGAACGGCGGCCAGCAGCGTTCCCGACATGCCCCCCAGCTGAAATTTGCCGAACCGGAACTTGCCGACCCAGTATCCGATGGCAATGGAGAGGAACAGCGCGGCCATCGGTATCTTTTGAAAAAAGGCATGTAGTATTTCCATTACAGTGCTCCTTTACCCGATATCGGTTTTGGGTATCAACTTCGCCATTGGACAAAAACGGCCGGTCTAATCGAAAACAAAATTAGCGAAATGCAATGATCCGTTACTTTAACACCGGACGTGCGTTAAATGGATTGATTCGTCTTGCCTTCTTCAAACATCAGGGCGACGACCGCGAGGTTTCCAGCCTCGCCGGCATAAGCGCCACTGGATATAGCCAGCAGGATGGCTGCAATCAACAGCTTCTTCATTTATCACCTCTTATTGCTTCGTTATCATTCATTGTGAACCAGAGTCCGAATATGTCTCGCTCCCTTTTTTGGAAAGGCCGGCCCGAGCCCATTGAGCGGCGCGGGCCGGGCCCTTCTTACAGGCTTGATCGCCGGCTTCCTTCCCGGCTTTCCGGTGACAATCGTAAAGCAAACCACCGGTGCCGGGGTCAGGACAAGACCATCGCGAGATAGCCGCCGATCAAGGCCAGGACCGTCGTTATGGCGTAGGTCAGCGGATAGGGCACCGCCGCCACTGCGCTCTGGGATTCAGCACAGACCGCATTGAGGCTGGCCGTGTGGTTGCGCCCCCCGGCGGCCGCCCCGGCGGCAACGACCGAATTGAGCTTGAATATCTTGTATCCGACGACAAAGGCGATAAAGGGCGGTACCAGGGCGCCCAGGGTGCCGATGATCGCGATCCAGATCACCGTCGTGCCCTGGAACGAATTGAGAACCTTGGGGCCCACGTTGGCCGCCAGCACCGCAACGAACATATTGAGGCCGATGTCCTGCAGATGCAGGCGGGCGCCCTCGTTGACCGGTCCGCCGATCTCCGGGTTGCGGCTGCGCCAGTAGCTCATAAAGATGCCGGCCAACAGACAACCGGCCGAGGTGCCCAGGGCGAAGGGAATGCCGGCCACTTTGACGCTGAGGCTGCCGACGATGTAGCCGATGGCCATGGCCATCGCCATGAACATCACCTCGGTCACCATGCTTTCGAGGATCGGCTTGCCGCCGAGTTCCTTGGCTGCGTTCTTCACGCAGAAATCGGGCCCGATCAGACGCAAAACGTCGCCGACCGCGACCTGGGTATCGGGCAGGACCGGCAGTTCCTCACCCATGCGGAACATGGCTTTGAGCTGCAGGCCGAAGCCGATCGTCTTGGCCAGCTCGGCCAGGGTCTTGCCGGCGATATCCTTGGAACCGACGCGGATATCGGCCGCATCGACCGGCACGTCGCGCGCCAGGGGATCGTCGGATTCCGGTCCCACGACCTGCTCGCCTTTTTCCATGAGATGGCCAATCTCGGTACGCACCGCAATGATATCGCCTTTCTGAATGGTCGGGTTGTCGGCCGCCTCGATCACCTGACCGTCACGCACGACGCGCAGGATCGGGCCATCCGGATGGAGCTTAAAAAGCTGCTCGACGGTTTTACCGATAAACTCCTCGTGCTCGACCTCGAAAGCGCGCAGATCGAATTGGGAGAAACCCACCGCCAGCGAGCCGGCCGCACCGGGCACCGGATGGGTCGCCCCGCCGCTCATCGCTTTTCAGCTTCCTGGGCATCGGCCACGGGATCGCGACCGAACATCGCCGGCAGGTAGCGGATCACAAGGATGGTAAAGACAGACGAGATCA
>CBDUYZ010000209.1:0-5026 GCA_965371575.1 uncultured bacterium | reverse complement strand
GCCCGGCGTCCGATAGAATACTAAGGATGGAATGAGTCATGCGACACAATGTCAGCGGACGTAAACTGAATCGCACTCCGGCCCACCGGAAGATGCTGTACCGCAACCTGGTGACCGCCCTGTTCAAACACGAGCGCATCCAGACCACCGTGCCCAAGGCCAAGGAGGCCCGCTCGGTCGCCGAAAAGCTGATCACTTTCGCCAAGCGAGGGGATCTGCACGCGCGTCGGATGGTTGCCCGGAAGCTCAACGAGCCCGCGGTGCTGCAGAAGCTTTTCGAGGAGATAGGTCCACGCTACGCCGACCGTCCGGGCGGTTACACGAGGATCATGCGGCTGGGCCCCCGCAAGGGCGACAACGCCGAGTTGGCCATCCTCGAGCTGGTGGACAATACCGTGCGGCCCAAGCATACCGACAGCCTGAAGCGGAAGCGCGTGCGGAAGGTTCTCGAGGCCCAGGAGAAGGCCGAGGCCAAGGCCGCCTTGGTGGAAGAGGCCGAAGTGGAAACCGCTGAAGCGGCCGAAACCGAAGAATCCGCGGAAGTGGAAGCTCCGGCCGAGGAGGAAGAGAAGAAGGAGGACTAGTTCTCCCTGTTCTCGTCTTCTGTTGGTTATTGGTTGAGATATGCCCCTGGAGGATTCGTTCCGACGAAACTTCCAGGGGTTTATTTTAAGCGGCCCGCTTCCTGCACCGATCAGTTGTCCTCAGTTTTTGGATCGTAAGTGTCAACACCAGTGGGCACAAACCGACCTATGTGACGCCGTTGGCCGGATGATGGGATCAAATATCACCACCTCCCGCCACTTTCGGGTATTGAGGAGGCGTCTTGGCCTGTGCCACCACCGTCGCACAGGCGCTGGCGGCAAACACCGACGTCTTCCTTGCTTGATCCTTGACCGGATTTCATCTAACTTCAGCGGGATCAGAAACGTCAGAAACCGTCCTTGCGCCACGGCGGGACAGTTTTCAAATTACGGACCTCTTCCCGGACCTGCCCCTCATGCTTGTCATGAAGGCGGCGCCGGCTGGCAGGAGTGGTCCTTCCCCGATATTCCCATGGAGACCGCCTCATGGCTGCAAGGACGCTATATACGGCCGGCATCACCGGCGTCGGAATGAGCTTTCCCGAGAAACGACTGACCAACGCCGACCTCGAAAAATTGGTTGATACCAAAGACCAGTGGATCGTCGAACGGACGGGCATCAGCGAACGGCGGATCGTCGAAAAAGGGACCGGAGCCTCGGTCCACGGGGCCAAAGCGGCCGAGCAGGCCATGGAGCACGCCGGCATCACCCCCATGGACGTGGATCTGATCATCGTGCCGACGGTCACGCCGGACATGGTTTTCCCTCCCACCGCCGCTATCATCCAGGAAAAGATCGGCGCCAAGAATGCCTGGGGATTCGACCTGGAAGGAGCCTGCAGCGGGTTCATCTTCGCCCTGCAGAATGCGCGAGCCCAGGTCGAGGCAGGCCACGCGCAGCGGGTGCTGGTCGTCGGAACCGAGGTCATGTCGGCCATCACGGATTACGAGGACCGCAACACCTGCATCCTGTTCGGCGACGGGGCCGGCGCGGTGGTGGTCGCGCGGGTGGATGAATCCCGCGGCGGCATCATCGACGCCATCAACCGCCTCGACGGCAGCGGCGCCAAGTATCTGTACATGAAGGCCGGCGGCAGCCTGAATCCGTCCAGCGCCGAGACTGTTGCCGGACGCCAGCACTATGTCTATCAGGAAGGTCGGGATGTCTACAAGTTCGCGGTCAAGGGAATGGCCGGCATCACCGTGGAGATCGTCGAAAAGAATGGTTACACCGGTGCGGACGTGGATCTGTTCGTGCCGCATCAGGCCAATATCAGGATCATCGAAGCCGCCCAACGCCGGGTCGGCCTGGAAGACCGCCAGGTCTGCATCACCATCGATCGGTTCGGCAACACGACCTCGGCCAGCATCCCCTCGGCCCTGCGCGTGGCCCTGGACGAGGGACGACTGAAGGAAGGCCATCTTGTCGTTCTGTGCGCCTTCGGGGCCGGATTCACTTGGGGTTCAACGCTTCTGCGCTGGACCGCACCCTAGGGAATTGATCGTATGATTCAAGTCAAGGGACTTACCCGCCGCTACGGCTCGACCCGGGCGCTCGTCGATCTTTCCTTCAAGGTAGCCAAGGGAGAGGTCGTGGGATTCCTCGGTCCCAACGGCGCCGGCAAGTCGACCACCATGAAGATCCTCACCTGCTCCCTGGCCCCCACCGCCGGAACAGCTTCGGTGGCGGGTTTCGACATACTGGACGATTCCCTCGCAGTGCGGAGGCACATCGGGTTCATGCCCGAATACGTGGCCCTGTACACCGACCAGCCGGTGCTCGGGCTCCTGCGGTTCGTGGCCGAAATCAAGGGCGTTGCGCGGGGCGAGGTCGCCGCCCATGTCGACAGCATAATCGAACAGACCGGCCTGGGGGAGGTCCGCCACAAGTTGGTGGGTAATCTTTCCCACGGGTTCCACAAACGGGTCGGTCTAGCCCAGGCCCTGATCTCGAATCCCGAGGTGCTGATCCTCGATGAACCCACCAGCGGACTGGATCCTCAGCAGATCGTAGGGATCCGCCAGCTCATCAAGAGTTTCAGCGGACGACGCACGGTCCTGCTCAGCAGCCACATCCTGTCCGAGGTCAGCGCCATCTGCGAGCGGGTGCTGATTCTGGACAAGGGGCGGCTCGTGGGAGAGGAAAGCGCCGATGGTCTGGGTCAGACGGACCCCGCCGTCGCCGGAAACAACACCCGGACGGTGGTGCTTTCCTGGGACGGTGACCGTGTCTCCGTGGCCGAGGCCCTGGCCAGCGTGGCCGGTGTCAACGAGGTGGTGATCACCGACGACGGCGCCGAGGTGATCATCGCCGGCAATCCGGTGGAGGTTCGTCCCAAACTGGTGGAATCTGTGCTTCAGGCCGGTGGCCAGCTGCAGAACATCCAGGACAAGGGCCCCAGCCTGGAAGACCTGTTCCTGCGGCTGACCGGCGCGGACCGCATGCCCGAAGATGACCCAGGGAGGAACGAATGAGGCAGCTGCGGACCATCGTCGGACGGGAAACCGGCGCCTTCTTCAAGAGCGCCATGGCGCCGGTGGTGCTGTCGGGCTTCCTGGTGGCCCTCGGGTTGTTCTTCACCATCTTCCTGTACGGCTACAGCGACATGTCCCTGGCCGCCCTGCAGAGTCCCCGCAGCGGCAACTACATGAACCTGGCAGAAGGTCTATTTCGGCCCATGGTCAGCAACACGGTCTTCTTCCTGCTGTTCCTGATGCCAGCCATCACCATGCGGCTCTTCGCGTCCGAATTCCGCTCAGGGCGCTTCGAACTGATCGCCAGCTGGCCGGTGACCGACCAGGTCTGGGTGCTGGGGAAATGGCTGTCCGCCTGGCTGACCGCCGGCGTGATGATCCTGGCCGGCACGGCCTATCTGGTGGCGGTCTGGTTCCTGGGTTCTCCCGAAATCGGGCCGGCTGTCGCCGCAGTGACGGGCGAACTCCTGTTCGTCGGCTGCCTGGCCGCCTGGGGCCTGCTGGCCTCCAGCATGTTCAGCCAACAGATGGTCGCCTACTTCCTGGCCTTCATCTGGTTCCTGTTCCTGTTCATCATCGGCGCCCTGGAACGCTATCTGTCCGGACTGGCGGGAACCATCACCCATGAGTTGTCCCTGCTCTTCCATTTCGAGCGGTTCAGCCGCGGCGTGGTCGACACCAGGGACATCCTCTATTTCGTGCTGATGATGATCGTGCCGCTCTTTGCCACCGTCGCGGTCCTGGCCGGACGGCGAATGCCCGCCAGGCGGCGGGCGGTCCTGTGGATGCCCACGCTGCTGGCGACAGCCCTGGCGGTTGTCATCTATGTCCTGGGCCAGACCTGGGTCGTGACCTGGGATCTGACCGGCAACAAGCGGTACAGCCTGGCACCCCAGACGCTGCAGGTGCTGGACGCCTTGCCCGACAACCTCACGAATCTCCAGGCCGAGGCCGATTCGCTCGGCGGGCCCTTGGGCGACCTGGACAAGGTGCGGGTGCTGGCTTTTTACCAGCGTCAGGATCCCGCCCGTGACATCACCGAGACCCTGCTGAAGGCATGCGCCCAGCGCTCGAACCGGTTCAAGTTCGAAATCCTGGATCCGGACACCGAACTCGAATTGCTGCGCCGGTACCAGGTCAAGGTCACGCGGACCGTCGTGGTCAAGGTGGGGGACAGATACACCTCCCTGCTGCAGCCGGAGGAAAGTGCCCTGGCCAGCGCCGTCTACCGTCTTTCCACGGGAAGATTGGCCCGGATCTACCAGTTGCTGGGCCACGGCGAACACCTGATCAACAGCGATTCCCGGTCTGGTTATTCGTCCTACGAACTGCTTTTAAGGGACCAGGGCTATGCTGTCCGCTCCTTCCGACTGACCGAAACCCGCAAGGTGCCCGCTGCCTGCGATGTCCTGGTGATCGCGGGCCCCAAACTGCAGCCCGAACCCGCTGAACTCTCAGCGATTGAGGATCATCTGGCTGGGGGCGGTGCGGTGCTGGCCATGTTCGACCCGCCGACTCCCTCGGCCTGGGTCGACTGGATGGCCCGATGGCGGGTCGGACTGACGGGTGACGTGCTCATCGCCGTGGAACGCGTTGGCGCCGATCGGGGTATCGGCGCGCGTACAATCTTCGCCGATGAAGATTACGGCAACCATGAAATTGTCAGATCCCTGAAGGGCATGCCGACGATCTTTCCCCTGGTCCAGACCCTGACTGTGGTGGGCGCGTCGGACAGCGTGACCGTCGGAGCCGTCATCCTGCAGAGCAGCGACCAGACCTGGGCCGAATCCGATCCCGACACGCGTTTCATGGGTCGACCCAGCTACAACAGGGACGTGGACGTCAAGGGGCCGCTGCCCTTCGGCAGTGTTCTGGAGATCCAGCTTGGTGCCGAGGGCACCGCTACCGGCCGCATGGTGGTGATCGGCAACTCGGAGTTCATCAACAATGCCAACGTCAACCTGGCC
>CBDUYZ010000208.1:0-5026 GCA_965371575.1 uncultured bacterium | reverse complement strand
GAGTTGTCGAATTTTCCGGGCCTTAACGAAATCCGGGATCATTCATGAGTCTGTTGCCGCCCCTCGGGACCGTTGCCAATAGTATGATTGCTAATTATTCGACGGTCCTCATCTTCGTGCTGGTCGGATTGGTCTTCGCGGCCCTCGCGCTCATCGTGGCCAAGATCCTGCGCCCCAGAAACCCCAGCTACGCCAAGATGACCACCTACGAGTGCGGCGAACTGCCCGTCGGCTCCGCCTGGGTCCGCTTCAACGTCCGCTACTATCTCATCGCCCTGTTTTTCCTGATCTTCGACGTCGAAGTGATCTTCCTGTACCCCTGGGCCGCGGTCTTCAAGCATCTCTTTCCTGTGCCCGAGCTGGGCGCCCTGGTTTTCTGGGAGATGGTCATCTTCCTGGCAATTCTGTCCACGGGGCTGGCCTACATCTGGGCCAAGGGCGACCTGGACTGGGTCAAGCAACTCGTCGAGCGGCCCGACAGCCGTATTGCCGATGAAGATGAAAACGGCGGCGCCGTTACCGCTGGTGCGGCCGAAGAGGAGGTGCCCACCCAATGAGCAAGGACAACACGACTCCTCCGGCGGGATACGATGTCCAGCGGGAGCAGATGCTCGACTTCAAGGTTCCCGAGCAGTTGCTGAAGGTTCTGGACGCGGATGGCCGAAGTGATGACAAGAATTTCATCCTCACCACCGTCGATGAAGTCTTCAACTGGGCCCGTTTGTCCAGCATCTGGCCGGTGACCTTCGGGTTGGCCTGTTGCGCCATCGAGATGATGGCTGCCAGTGCAACTCGTTATGATATAGACCGTTTCGGGGCCGGAGCCTTCCGGCCGACACCCCGCCAGGCCGATCTGATGATCGTCTCGGGCACAGTGACGGCGAAGATGGCCAGGCGCCTGAAACTCATCTACGACCAGATGCCCGAACCCAAGTGGGTCATTGCCATGGGGAGCTGCGCCATCGGCGGCGGCCCCTATTTCAAGTACGGCTACCACGTGGTCAAGGGTGTGGATTTCCTGGTGCCGGTCGACGTGTACGTGCCTGGCTGCCCGCCACGTCCGGAGGTGCTGCTCGAGGGCCTGATGCGTCTGCAGGACAAGATCCGTGGTCGCAAGGGCAAGTTCATCACTCCGAAGTGGATCACTGATTACGCCAAGAAGATTCCCTACCGGAAGTAAGGGACCATGGATCAGAAAGAAATCTACGGACTGCTGGCCGAAAAACTGGGGACTGCCGCCCTCGGTTTCAGCGATGAAGGCATCGAGGCCTGTGCCGACGTGGCGCCCGAAAGAATCGCCGAGGCCTGCCTTTTCCTGCGGGACGACGAGCGCCTGGCGTTCAATCAGCTCATGTGCCTGAGTGGGATCGACTGGGATGGTTACGACGAAAACGGCAAGGGCAAGTCGGTCAAGATCCTGGGTTATTCCGAAGATGGACAGCCCGAGACAAGCGACCACGTCTCCGAAGGCGATTTCGGCGTGGTCTACAGCCTTTACAGCCACAGCAAGCGCCACAAGTTCACCGTTCGGGTACGGGTGTCGCGGGACAAGGCCGCCGTGCCGAGTGTGGCGCAGGTCTGGTCCACGGCGGACTGGCACGAGCGCGAGGCCTGGGATCTTCTGGGTATCAGCTTCGAGGGCCATCCCAACCTGCGGCGGATCCTGCTGGAGGAGCACTGGGTGGGCCATCCCCTGCGCAAGGACTACCAGATGCCCGACAGCTGGGACAACGTTCCCTTGAACGGACAGCCATACGGCAATAATCCCTTCCCGACGCCAGAGGTAACTCCGGACCCGACTTTGGACCAACCCGCGGGCGACGATCCCGTGGAGGGATGATCAATGGCTATCGAGAACATCAAAACCAATAGTGGCTGGGCCGACCAGGATCATGTTCCCGGCCTCAAGAGCGAGCTACTCGAGCTGAACATGGGCCCACAGCATCCAGCCACCCACGGGGTGCTGCGCCTGGTGCTGCTGACCGACGGCGAGGTCGTGTACAAGGTCACCCCGGTGATGGGCTACCTGCACCGCTGTGCGGAGAAGATCGCCGAGGGCGTCAACTACAAGCAGTGGGTGGTCTACAGCGACCGGTTCGACTACCTGTCGCCGATGACCTGCAACCACGCCTACGTCACGGCCGTGGAAAAAGTCATGCAGCAGGAGATCCCCGAACGGGCCGAGCACATCCGGATCGTGGTGTCGGAGCTGTCGCGAATGGCCAGTCACCTGATCGCCCTGGCCACCTTCGGTCTGGACATGGGCGCCTGGACCCCGCTGCTGTACTGCTTCCGCGAACGGGAAGTGATCCTCGACCTGCTCGAGCGCATTTCCGGCGGACGGATGCTCTACAACTACATGGTGCCCGGCGGCGTGCGCTACGATATCCCGAAGGACAACTGGGCCAGCGACGTCATCGAATTCATCACCATGATCGAGAACAAGAAGCTGAAGGACTACAACGAGCTGCTCAGCTTCAACAAGATTTTCATCGGGCGGCTGGCCAACGTGGCGGTCATTACCCCGGAGACCGCGTTCGATTACGGCTGCACCGGGCCGGTGCTGCGCGGGTCGGGCGTGAAGTTCGACTGCCGCAAGGACGATCCCTACTCGCTGTACCACAAGTTCGATTTCGAGATTCCCGTGGGGATGGGTGAAAAGGGAACCGTGGGCGATTGCTGGGACCGTTACATGGTTCGAGTGCGGGAGATCGAGCAGTCGTGCCGGATCATCCGCCAGGCCCTCGATTCACTGCCCGACGGGCCGTATCAGGCCATCGAACTCAAGAAGATCGTCAAGGCCCCCGCGGGTGCCGCCTACTCGCGCGTCGAAAGCGCCAAGGGCGAGTTGGGCCATTACATCATCGCCGACGGCGGGCAGACCGCTTTCCGGAACAAGGTGCGCAGCCCCTCCTTCTGCAACCTCCAGATTATAGAGAAGGTCGGGGTCGGCCTGATGATATCGGACCTTGTGGCCCTCATCGGGTCGCTGGACATCGTGCTCGGGGAGATTGACCGCTAATGCAAATCCTCACCGATCTGATCCTGAAAATTCCCGGCGCCGACGGCATGTCGGACCTGGTGCTGCACATCATCGTCGCCACGATCATGGCCACCCTGATGTTCATCGTCATGGCCCTGTGCGCCCTCATCTTCACCTGGATGGAGCGCAAGGTCGCAGGCTTCCTGCAAAGCCGTTACGGCCCCATGCGAACCGGCCGCTGGCACGGGTGGGCCCAGGCCATCGCGGACATGCTGAAGATCCTCGGCAAGGAGGACATCATTCCCCGCGACGCGGACAAGGGCCTTTTCGTGTTCGCCCCGATTCTCGTGATGCTGGGTTCGTTGCTGGCCTGGGCCGCCATTCCCTGGGCGCCCGGCTTCGTGGCCGCCGACCTGGATCTGGGATTGATGTACATCTTCGCCGTCAGCAGCATGGCCGTCGTCGGCATCCTGATGGCGGGCTGGTCTTCCAACAACAAGTGGGCCCTGTATGGCGCGGCACGCGGTGCGGCCCAGATGATCAGCTATGAGGTTCCGCTGGCTTTGGCCTCGATCCCGGTGATCATGTACACCGGTTCGCTGAACACACAGGACATCGTGATCGCCCAGCAGGGCGGGATGCTGAACTGGTTCGTCTTCCGCGATCCGTTCCTGTTCGTGGCCTTCTTCATGTTTTTCATTGCCGGGATCGCCGAGACCAACCGTGGTCCTTTCGATATGCCCGAGACCGAATCGGAACTGGTGGCCGGTTACCACACCGAATACACGGGCATGCGCTTCGCGTTCTTCTTCCTGGCCGAATACGCCAACCTGTTCCTGATCTCCCTGATCGCGGTCATGGTCTTTTTGGGCGGATGGTGGGCGCCGATCCCGTTCCTGGATTTCCTGCCCCCGGCCCTGACCTTCATCATCAAGGGCGTGATGTTGGTCTTCTTGAACATGTGGGTGCGCTGGACCCTGCCGCGCGTGCGCGTCGACCAGCTCATGCACCTCTGCTGGAAAGTGATGATTCCCGTGACGCTGATCTGCGTGATCGGATCCGGGATCTGGATGATGGTGAGCGGTCAGGCGGGCTGATCCCCTGGCCAACTGTTGGGACTTATAATCGGAGTAGCACCGATGGCCCAGTACTTCCAAAGTATCTACGAAGCTGTCAGCACGGCGCTGGTGGGCATGTCGATTACCATAAAGCACATCTACCGCAAACCGGTGACATTGCAGTACCCGGACGAGCGGCAGGTACTGTCCGACCGCTTCCGCGGTTTCGTGCACAACGACATGACCAAGTGCGACGCGTGCAACATCTGCGCGAAGCTCTGCCCGGTGGACTGCATCTACATCGAGTCCGAGGGCAAGGGCAAAGAGCGGATGATGACCCGCTACGCCATCGACTACAACAAGTGCATCTGGTGCTCGATGTGCACCGAAAACTGCCACACCGGCTCGATCACCATGAGCCACGACTACGACCACTCGGTCTACGACCGGCGCAGCCTGGTCTACGAGTTCATGGATCCCACCGAGCAGGTCATTCCCTGCCACCGCGCCACCCGTGTCGACATGGGCTGGTGGGTTGAACCCAAGGAAGACAAACCCAAGCCCAAGCCGGCGGCCGAACCTGCCGCCGAGGCAGCACCGGTGGCCGATGAACCTGCCGCCGAAGTGAAGCCGGCCGCACCGGTGGAACCATCGGCCCCGGTCGAGCCCGTGGCACCGGTGGAACCTTCGGCCCCGGTCGAGCCCGTGGCCGACGAGCCTTCCGATGACAAAGGAGAGGACAAGTGACAGGTGATCTGGTCTTCATTCTCCTGGCCCTGCTGACGATTGTTCCAGCGGTCTGGGTGGTGTTCAGCCCCAACATCGTGCACTCGGGTTTCGCCCTGCTGTTCACCCTGTTCGGCGTGGCGGGACTATACGCCTACATGGGAGCCGACTACATTGCCGTCACCCAGCTGATGGTATACATAGGCGGCGTGCTGGTGCTGGTCCTGGTCACGGTGATGATTACTCGCGTGCCCCAGGG
>CBDUYZ010000207.1:0-5042 GCA_965371575.1 uncultured bacterium | reverse complement strand
AGGTATTTCAAGTCGATCTCCGATGGCCGGGGGTTAGCCCGGATTATTCATGAATAATCCGGGTTAGGGTGACTGAGTTCTTCGTTCACCATCATAAAAGCCCGGGGCCTTCCGGTCACGCCGCAAACCGAAATTAATTCAAGCGGGCCCGGTGGCCGGTCAATCATACCTTTGACCTGACCCGGTTACATGGCTACTATTTTGATGAAAATCATGATTTCTCCCAAAACCAAGGAGCCCATCATGCCCGGCACGAAGCCCGGAGTCGATGCCCGCGTTCTCCAGGAGAATCTACTTGAGCTCATCCGCCGCACATCCGTCCAGTTGCCCAGTGACGTCGTGCGGGCGGTCCACAAGGGCCTGCGCCGGGAGAAGAAGGGTTCGAACGGCCGCTACGCCCTCGAGATGATCCGCGACAACATCATCATGGCCAAGGAAAAGTCGCAGCCCCTGTGCCAGGATACCGGGGTGATAATCTGTTATGCCGATCTGCCGGATTGGTGCGATGAGGGCACCTTCAGGCGAGCCTACGAGAAGGCAGTGGTCCAGGCCACCAAGGTCGGCTATCTGCGGCAGAACTCGGTGGACTCGATCACCGGGAAGAACTCGGGGAACAATCTCGGCCCCGGCAGCCCATCGTTCCACTTCCAGCCGGCCACGGGAAAATCCCTCAAGGTGAGGATGATGCTCAAGGGTGGTGGTTGCGAGAATTCGAGCATCCAGTACAGTCTGCCCGACAGCAAGATCGGCGCCGGGCGTGATCTGGAGGGGGTCCGCCGCTGTCTACTCGATGCCCTGGTCAGCGCCCAGGGCAAGGGCTGCGGTCCGGGCATTCTGGGCGTGTGCATCGGTGGTGACCGGGGCTCGGGATATGTCGCGGCCAAGGAGACCCTGTTCCGTATGTTAGACGAGAAGAACGAGAATCCGGCCCTTGCCAAACTGGAAAATCGGATCATGAAAGAGGGTAACGGCCTGAACATCGGCCCCATGGGCTTTGGCGGCGAAACGACGTTGCTGGGTGTGAAGATCACCCACCGCAACCGGGTGCCCGCCTCGTTTTTCGTTTCGGTGGCCTATATGTGCTGGGCTTTCCGTCGGAACGGATTCATGATGAGCAACAGCGGCAGGATTTCCCGCTGGCTCTACGAATCGTAGGAGGCAGGATCATGTTGCTGGAAGCACCTTTTACCGAGAAGAAGATCCGGGCTCTGCGCGTGGGAGACCGGGTCGAGATCTCCGGCCTGATCTATACGGGGCGGGATGCCGTTCACAAATACCTCCACGATGGCGGCAAGCCTCCCGTGGACCTCACCGACAGCATCATTTACCATTGCGGACCCGTTGTGGTGAAGGAGAAGGGCAAGTGGGTCGTCAAGGCCGCGGGCCCGACCACCAGCATCCGTGAGGAGCCCTATCAGGGGCCCCTCATGGAGAAGTTCGGGATCCGGGCCGTCATCGGCAAGGGCGGCATGGGACCCAAGACCCTGAAATACTGCAAGAAGGTCGGCGCGGTCTACATGCACGCCATCGGCGGGGCAGCCCAGGTCCTGGCCGAGCGTGTGGTCGATGTCGAGGGAGTGCACCTGGCCGACAAGTTCGGCGCGCCCGAAGCGATCTGGGAATTCCGGGTGGAGAAATTTCCCGTCGTGGTGACCATGGACTCCCACGGCAAATCCCTGCACGATCAGGTGCTCAAGGATTCCACGAAACGGCTCGACAAGCTGTTGGGCTGAGATCAGACCGTCGTTCACTTTCCCCGTCCCCGCGGGAACCGGAAAGGACATGGATTTGCACACCGAGGATCGTTTCCTCTTTACCCTGCCGGCCCTGTTGAACATCCTGTACAGGGGGCGGGTGCTCATCGCCGTGGTCACCGCTATCGGCCTTGTCGTGGGCATCGGATATGGCATCGTGGTCAAACCATTGTACCGCTCTTCAGTGCAGATCCGGCCGGGCATTGTCGCCTACACGGAACAGGGCGGGCCGTTGCGCGGCGGGATTCGCGAGGACATCGTCCAATTCTTCGAATCTTCCCTCTACTGGCAGGATATGCGGGAAGAGGCACGGTTTGAGGACATGAAGGCCGCGCCGGTCGTCCGCGCGGAGTTCGTGACCAGCTCGATCCAGTTCATGCCCGGGGGCGATGTCATCACCCTGACCAATCTCTCCACCGATCCTGCGCGGGCGGTTGCCATCCTCGCATCAGCCATGACGTCGTTCAGCAACCAGGGTTTGTCTGACACCCTCAGCAGCGATCTCCATCTCACGCGGAAGGGTATCGAGGTCCGGATGCGGGGGATCGCCAACGACATCGAACTTGTGGACGCCAAGGAGAGCAAGGTCGTCCTGGAAATCGTGCAGATGCAGGGTGAATTGAAGTTGATTGAATACGAACACCAGAAACTGAAGTTGGACCTGAAGACACTTGTCGAAGAGAATGCCTGGCGCCGGCGTGCCGCGGAGAACATCCTGGTGGAGGTTGCCTCGGCCACTGAAAGGCTCAACTCGGCCGAGAAGATGCTGGGAATCGCCATTCAGGCCGAGCAGGATATTTCAGGCGGGCGGGATCCGGCCCGGGAAACCGATGATCCGGTGGGCGAGATCCTCAAACAGACGGCCAGCCGAGAACAGGCCGGCCGTGTGGGTGACCTGTTGGTGACGGTCAATGAGTTGAGCATGGTCATCTACGAGGGCGGCGTCAAGGCCGACAGCCTGCAGGCCCGCATCATAGCCAACGAGCAGGAGATGACCAGACTGAATCTGGTCGGGGAGTTGGTCCTGACCAAGAGGGAAACCGACATCAAGCAGAAGATCGGTGGCCTGGAGATACGTCTGCACAAGGAACTTCCCAACGATAGGGCCCTGCTGCAGAACGATTTGCAGGGGGAACAGGTCAGGCTGGAAATCATCTCACCCCTGGAACAGGTGGGCAGGATCACTGTTTCCGGAAAGCCGGTGCGGCCCCGAAAAGTGCGGGCGGCCACCATCCTGACCTTGCTCGCTTTTTTCGGTTCCCTGGCCCTGGTTTTCATCTGGGAGTATTTCCAGGTCAATCGTGAGGAGATAACCCGCAAGAAGCGCGTGTAACGGTGCCGGCGGGGAGTCCGGGGTACGAATGACTAATTTGCATTGTCGCATCTGTTGTGTGAGATTACCCGATTGTTCGAGTGTAAAGGGCGGAAAACAGCTTTCGCCCCCACCTGTTCCGAGAGGATGACCATGCGGACGATTCTGACCGCGGCCCTGGCCGCCCTGCTGGTTCTTGCCCTTGCCTTGGCCGGCTGCAGCAAGCAGGAAGAGGCCGAGGCCCCCGTGGATGTCATGCCCGGCCTTTCCTATGTCGATTCAGTGATCGGGCAAGGGGTCGAAGTCCAATCCGACGATTTTGTTCTGGTGCACTACACAGGCTGGTTGTACGAGAACGGGGCCAAGGGAAAACAATTCGATAGTTCGGTCGAACGCGGGGAACCCATCGGGTTTCCCCTCGGGCGCAGTTTCGTGATCCAGGGCTGGGAAAAGGGCCTGCCGGGCATGAAGGTAGGCGGCATCCGCACCCTGACCATCGAACCCGACCTGGGGTACGGCCTGCAAGGACGCCCACCCGTGATTCCTCCCAACGCCACCTTGGTTTTCGAAGTGGAAATCGTCGATGTGCCCCGGGTGGATGTGGAAATCCTGTCCGAGGGGACGGGACAGGTTGCCAAAGCGGGGGACAACGTCAGTGTCAATTACACGGGCTGGATCTGGGAGAACGGCGTCAAGGGCGATCAGTTCGATTCATCCAGCGCGGCCGGCCGTCCCTACAATTTCACCCTGGGCGCACGCATGGTGATTCCCGGCTGGGACCTGGGCATCGAGGGGATGAAGGTGGGCACCAAGGCCCGTCTGATCATCCCGCCCGTGCTGGCCTACGGCAAGCGGGGCAGCGGCCCTAAGATTCCTCCCGAGGCGACCCTGTGCTTCGAGGTGGAACTGGTGGAGATCCCGGGCAAGTAGGTGGTAAACAGGCTCTTCCCGGGAAGTTTCTTGCGTAAATAGGATGGATTTGCTACCATACCCGCGATTTGCTGGCAGGCGCCTCCTTGTGGGCGTCTGCTCTTATGAATTTCAGTCCCGGGTCCATTTCTCGGAACCATTCCCCTGGCAGGAGTAATAGTGTGAATAACTTCATTTATCTCATCCCCGCTGCCGGCGTGCTGGCGCTTCTTTTTGCCTTATACAAGGCCCGGTGGGTCAAGAGTCAGGACCCCGGTGATGAGAAGATGCAGGTCATCGCCGGCCATATCCAGGAAGGCGCTATGGCCTTCTTGTCCCGGGAATACCGGGTGCTGGGCATTTTCGTGGTAGTGGTGGCCGCTTTGCTGGCCATCGGCAACGCCAAGCTGGACAATTCCCACGCGCTCATCAGCCTGAGCTTCGTGCTCGGCGCCTTCGCGTCGGCCTTGGCCGGATTTTTCGGCATGAGAATCGCCACCCAGGCCAATGTGCGCACCACCAGCGCGGCCCGGACCAGCCTGAACAAGGCCCTGGACGTGGCCTTCAGCGGTGGGGCGGTCATGGGCATGGTCGTGGTCGGCCTGGGCGTGATCGGTTTGAGTCTGCTCTTCATCCTCTACACGAAAATGTTCGCCGGAACCGCCGGTTGGGACATATCGCGCATTCTGCAGGTCATTTCCGGGTTTTCCCTCGGCGCCAGTTCCATCGCCTTTTTCGCCCGCGTGGGCGGCGGGATCTACACCAAGGCCGCCGACGTGGGTGCGGACCTTGTGGGCAAGGTCGAGGCCGGGATTCCGGAGGATGACCCACGCAACCCCGCCGTGATAGCCGACAACGTGGGAGACAACGTGGGGGACGTGGCCGGCATGGGCGCGGACCTCTTTGAATCATACGTCGGCTCCATCGTCGGCTCGATGATCCTGGGCGTATTCTTCCTGCCCGGCAGTCTCAACGCAGTGATGTTGCCTCTGGTGTTGGCCGCCGTCGGCATCGTGGTGTCGATCGCGGGGCCGTTGGTAGACAGGACCAAGGAAGGCGGCAACCCG
>CBDUYZ010000206.1:0-5081 GCA_965371575.1 uncultured bacterium | reverse complement strand
GAAGGCGTGGTTATTGACGGCCCGCGCCACGAAGAGCTCAAACAGGGTCAGCAGCCGTTCGCCATACTTCTCAGCTGCTCAGACAGTCGGGTGCCGCCGGAGATCCTGTTCGACACCGGTCTCGGTGACCTGTTCGTCGTTCGGGTGGCGGGCAACGTGGCCAACCAGTCGAGCATCGCCAGTATCGAATACGCCGTGTTGCACCTCGGGAGCAAGCTGATCGTCGTCATGGCGCACGAGAGCTGCGGCGCGGTTGGCGCCGCGATCGCCGGGGGCGACGCCGGCAAGCACCTGAACCGCCTGTTGAGCCACATTGAGCCAGCGCTCGATCCGCCTGACAAGGACGACAGCGTCATCGCGAGGCGCAACGCCAAGGTCAGTGCGGAGCGGATGATCAACGAATCGGACATCCTACGTTCGGCCGTCGAGAATGACGGCGTCAAAGTCGTCACGGCCTTCTTTCACTTTTCCAACGGTGAAGTCGACTTTGACTGATCGTATCGCGCGACGGATCACAATCCGCCCGAACGGTGATCGTTTCCCAAGGCAGAATTGATGTACATAAAAAAGCATATCTCCATCGCGCACTTGGTCGCCATGAGCTGGAAATCCGTAACGGCTCTCGTTTTCACAGTGGCGGTCGTCACCATTGTCTATCTCGATCTGCTCCACTCTCATGTATCGGTTTCGATGAGTGTGATCGCCGGCATATCAACCGCCATCTCGTTCTTCATCGCCTTTTTCACCTCCCAGGCCTATGACCGCTGGTGGGAGGCGAGAAAGATCTGGGGATCCTTCGTGAATGATTCCCGTTCCTTCGGCCGAATGGTGACGACCTTGTTCGGGAAAGCGGGTGGCGATTCGGAAATCCCTGCGATTCAGGAGCGGTTGATTCGCCGGCACATCGCCTACCTGTACGCGGTCAAGGCGCGACTTCGCGATGAGGGCGCGGAAGCGTACTCGGCCTATTTGAGCGAGGAAGATGCCGGTCGGGTCGAAGGCTCCTCCAATATCGGCAATGCCCTGCTGCGAATTCAGGGAGAGGAAATCGACGCGGCGGAGCGCGCGAGCCATATCGATGTGATACGAATGGCTCAGTTCAACGACATGCTGAGCCGGTTCAGCACGTCACAGGGAATGGCTGAACGCATCAAGGGGACGGTGTTTCCGGCGCACTATGCATCCATGATCAGGATCTCGATCTGGTTCTTCGTGCTGGTGTTTCCTGCAGCACTCAGCGAGGAAATCGGGCACTGGGCCATATTTTTCAGTTCCCTGCTCGGAACGATTTTCCTGCTGGTATACCGGGCTGGACAAGCCCTTTTGAATCCCTTCGAGGGTACGCCGAATGACACGCCGATGTCCAGTATCGTCAGGACCATCGAGATCAATCTGCTCGAACAGATCGACGAAAAAAACCTGCCGGCCCCGGTGGAACCCGTCCAAGGCCTCTACCTGATGTAGGTGATCAACCACCTCCCCGGGCCGACAGCGCCAGGCCGATGGTGTAACTTTACAAAAAATTGAGGGTAATCAAGGCGGACCCGGCTACCAGTCCACTTCCACGATCCAGATATTGGGCTGCGGGTCGCCGAACACGCAGTAGACGATGGAGTTGCCGTCCGGCGACCAGCGGGGCCAGAAACCGCCTTCGGTCGTCACCTGGAAGGCCTCGCCGCCACCGGCCGGAACCGTGTAAATCTCCATGACACCGGTCAGCCTGGATTCATAGGCGATTTCCTCGCCGTCGGGTGACCAGGCCGGGCTCCCTTCATATCCCGCTTCGGGAGTGATCCGGGTCACCGGGCCACCAACCGCCGGTATGGTGTAGAGCGCGGAACAACCCTCGCGATTCGACTCGAAAACCAGGTGGGCGCCGTCTGGCGACCAGTCGGCCGTACGGTTGTAGATTCCGTAACCGGTGCTTGTCAACCGGGTGGCCGTACCACCATCGATTGGCGACACCCAGAGATCCGACCCCATGTCCATGTCACGGTTGGATTCATAGACGATCCGGGCCCCGTCCGGGGACCAGATGGGGTCGCCGTCGTCCCAGGCGCCGGACGTCACCTGGAGGGGATCCGACTCCGGAGAGGATACATCCAGGATCCAGATATTCTTGAATCCCGTGCGGTCGGACTCGAACACGACCCTGGTCCCGTCAGGGGACCAGAAGGGCGCGGTGTCGAAACCTTCGTCCGAGGTCAACTGTTGGGCCTGCCCCCCGGTTGCTGGCATCCGCCAGATTTCCCGGTTGCCCGTGACATCGGATTCGAAGAGAATCCAGGTCCCGTCGGGCGAATAGATGGGGTTGGCCTCGAAAGCCTCATGGCTGCTGGTCAACTGGATGACCACCGGCACGCGGTCGGTTTCGAGCGGAGATGCGGGTTCCTCCAGCACGCATCCGGACATTATCAGGACTGACATCAGGACCGACACGACGACTATCCGAAACGGCCCAATTATGGGACGCATGAGTTCATCCCTCCCAGCTATCTGGTTGAAAGCGGTCTAAGCGACTTCCTTGCCTGCCGGCCATCCCCCGATGCCGGCGTTCCATCACATCCTTGAATTTAGGGAATATTGATTGTGAAATCCAATAACCCTGGGGGGACTCCCTCCATTGTGGTTGCCGTTCAGCGTACAAGCGTCACCGTTCCTTTGGACGCAAGTTGCCCCATTTCAAAAACATAGAGATATCGACCCGAGGAAACGACCCCTCCCGATCGTCCGGTTCCGTCCCACTGGATGGCCAGGCGGTTGTTGGCCATGTGGCCTCCGGTGAGGGTCCGAACGAGGGCGCCCCGAATATCAAAAATCCTCAGGACGCCCGTCCGGCCCTCCACATCCATACCAAAAGGGATTACCATCTCGATGATCGTCCGCGGATTGCAGGGATTGGGAAATGCGATGCTGGCAGTCTGTACAGTCGAGACTTCCTTGCCGAGAAAGAACTCAGCCAACATCTCCTTGAGCCCGTCCACCCAGTCCGGATGCACCAGATCATGGTTCTCGATGCTGCCTGACACGGTGGCCAAATAGCCGCCGAACAGGGCCCGGATATCTTCGGCAAGGATTTCCCGGGCGCGGTCCGCGTGGATCACGTCCGGCAGGAGTGACGATTCATCAAGTTCCCTGATATCCAGATAGGCCTGCCAACGTGCCGGCTGATCGTCAATGAAGGCCCAGGTCAACACGTGGCCCATTTCGTGAGTAGTGATGTAGGCTACCGTGGAAGGATCCACCGGACCGGTTCCGGGTGCGAGGTAAATGGCGTTGCGGCGCGAAAAACTGCCGCCCACCTGGACGGGGATGGCCGGCAGGATAAAAACATCCACATCGACGCTGGTCACAAAGTCGCGCATGGCCGCCAGTGCCGCCACGACCTCGACCTCAGCGAAGGGATGCATGACGTCGCTGTTGTCGGCCAGTTCGACCGTGCCCGCCGCTGGATGCGTCAGGTAGGTGACGTCGTTTTCAAGGATGGTCCACTGGTCCGAGATCTCCCCGGGCGAGTAGACGGTGGCGGTGATGCCGTTGGGGAAGCGGTGGATCTCCGCGGAGACGGCCAGGCCGGAACCCAGCAACACCAGCAGCACGATGGCTGCCATGA
The DNA here is from genome assembly GCA_965371575.1 of uncultured bacterium. GTDB lineage: Bacteria > Krumholzibacteriota > Krumholzibacteriia > LZORAL124-64-63 > LZORAL124-64-63 > JAGLCY01. Next base: position 1,468 of record CBDUYZ010000206.1, on the reverse strand, counting down.
TCGCTGATCCCTGCCTGAAACCCTTATTCACCATGATGAGCCCCATCCATCCCCTACAAGATACCCTGCGCCTTTTTGGCCCCCAGGAAGCCACAATATTGAATCATACCTTGTATACCGCAGTATCCGTTCCAATTTGCGCAGGGCTTCAGGGTCTGGCGAAAAAGTGGAGCCCACCTTCCCTAAACCTGAGATAATTTATTGTGAAAAAACGAGATATAATCGAGCAACAAAAGTCCGGTACCACGTCACCAACGAAGTCTCGACAGCCAGCAAGCCCTGTGGTGGGGAATTTTCCGCAGATCCAGGGGAAAAATCCCCAGGAGCGTGCTTGGCACCATAAAACCCCGGTAAATTGGCAGGCTATCCGGTCATCGCTCGCTGGTCAGGAGGGTTGGCGGGCACCGAAGCGGGAAATTGTCAGAGCGCCCAGCCCGAACAGGAAGGCCAGGGTCTTGATACTCACACCGAGAATCACCAGGAAATTCGCGGCACCCTCCAGGCCGGGCGACAGGCTCAGCACCGAACCCAGGAAGGAAATCAGGTGCAGGACACTCATGCCCAGGACCACGGTCAGCCAGGGCGAGGAACAGCCGGCGCCGAGCATACCGCAGATCCGGTCACCGAGAGCCACACCACACACCGCGACGGAAATGATGACCACGATGACCAGGGCCAGGAAGACCAGCAGGGCAATCGGAATCCCGATCACCGTCAGGATCAGAACGGCCATCAGGACCGCGACCATCAGTTGGCCGATGATCGCGGTGATCAGGCCCAAGCCCAGGGAAGGACCGGCAGATCGGCGCAGGGTCTCGATGATCGCTTCGAACCGTTTCCGCGGGGCAACCATCACGGCAATGACCGCCAGCAGCACAGTCAGCAGAAAGGTGCCCTGGCACAGGAAAAAAGGCAGGACACCCCGTCCGAAGACACCGGCCAATCCCCTGTCATGGCCGCGGGGCCACAGGTCCACGGCCACGACATCGGCGACTTCGGCGTCGGGATCCCGGTCCAGCCGGCCTCCCACCGAAACGATCTCCCCGGTGACCTCGGCTGTTTCATCGAGCAGGAGATTGCCGAAAACGACCACCACGTTGCCGTCCACGCGGCCCGAAATCTCGGCGTTGCCGAAAACGACCACCACGTCGCCGCGGACATCATCATGGACCGGAACGTGCAGATCATTCCAGACCTTGATGATGTTTCCGTGAACGATCTTGCGCGGCGGGGGCTGTGCGTGGGGCATGAAGCCGGACCAGTCCCAGCCTTGGGAATGATCGAAATCGATGGAATCAGGCAATTCGCTCAGGATGACCTTGGACAGAATTTCCAGGCCTTCGCTGAGGCGCTCGTCCAGGTTCTCGGGGATATTGATGATGATTCCCTCGCCGGCCTCATTGACGAGGGAAATGGTGTTGTCCTTGATCTCGAAATCAAGCTGGCTTAGTTCCACCCCGATGTTCTC
>CBDUYZ010000205.1:0-5084 GCA_965371575.1 uncultured bacterium | reverse complement strand
GGACAGTCTGCTCGCCGTCGGCAAGGTGAGGACCGAAGGCATAGCCCTGACAGATCTCTTCGCTTTCCTTTCTCCCGAACAGCTTGCTCCCCTGGAATCCTTCACTATCTCGGGCGACGTGTCGCTGAAGGCCGATCTGGATTTCGACCAGGTCCGGGCCGAACCCCTGGCCTATGAAGGCCAAGTCAATGTTACCGGGCTGCGGGCGGCCAGCGGCGATATCGACGGGGAGCTCCGGGTCGGGGAAATTCGTGTCGATTTCAAGCCTGATCAATTGAAGGTGAAAAGTGAAGACGGCGCCTTTGCCGGCCAGCCGCTTGACCTGACCCTGACGGTGGTGGATTTCGAAGATCCGAAGGTGGACGGCGCGGTGTCCGGCTCCATCGACCTGGCTTTCATGAAGCCTTTTCTGCCGCCGGAGCAACAAAAGGTTGAGCTGGCGGGCCGGTGCAATCTTAAGGCAACGTTTTCCGGTCGAACGGAAAACGTGGAAGAGATGGACTATGCGGGCCGGGTCGTTTTCCAGGATGTTTCCTACCGGGATCCGGCCCTGCCCGATGCTCTTGAAAAGCTGAACGGGGCAGTGAGTTTCGATCCGGGCTCCGTCACGGTGGAAAAGTTCGACGCCGTTTTCGGCGCGGGGGATCTGTCCCTGACCGGAAAGCTCGTGGATCATCTGCCCTATTTCCTTCCTGCGGAAAAGGCCAACCGCGGCACCTTGCCGAAACCAAGCTTCACCTTCGACCTCCGTTCGCGCCGGATCGACATCGACAAGCTGTTTCCCGCCGCGGTGCCCGGCGCCGCACCGTCCGCGGCAGGAGCCGCGACGCTTAACGACACCATCCGGGTGGAAGCCATGCCTGACATACTGGGCCAGGGTACGATCCAGGCTGATACCCTGATCTACAGCCAGGTTCCCCTCACCGGGGTCGCCGGCAAGATCAGACTGCGGGACCGGGTTCTGGAGTGTTACGACGTGACGGCGAACGTATATGGCGGGAGCGTCAGTGGGAAAGTGGCTGTTGATCTGAGCGATCCGCAAGACCCCGGCTACGACGGCGTCTTTGAGGCCACCGACATCGAAGCCGACAACTTCATCACCCGGTTCGCCAAATTCGGCGGAGGGGTTGTGTTCGGCAAGGCGGGCCTGGCCGGTAGTTTCAGCGCCAAGGGCCGGGATCCCGAACGGATCAAGAGCACCTTGACCATGGAGTCTAAGGCTTCCCTGACCAGTGGGAAGATCGTGACGGGTGAATTCGTGGCTTCGGCCCTGGGTTCGCTGGCCGACAAGGTGGGCCAGAAACTGGACAAGGAACAGACCCTGAAGGACTTGACCACCCTGATAAAGGTTGAGAACGGTCGGGTGGGTCTGGACCAGTTCAAGACGAAACTCGGGTCGTTCGGCGATCTTTCTCTCGGCGGTTCCTACAGTTTTACCGGGGATCTGGACTACAGGGGATCGATCCTTTTGTCCAAGGATCAGACGGCCCGTCTCTATGCCAGCGGCGGTCTGGCGGGCAGCGTGGCCCGTATGTTCGGGGACAAATCCGAACGGCTGAGTCTGCCGCTCACCGTGGGCGGCACCTTGACCAGTCCCCAAATGGGCCTCGATTACACCGAGTTGACCAACAACCTCAAATCCCAGATCACGGACCAGGTCAAGGACGACCTGAAGGATGAGGTGAGCAATAAACTCAAGGAGCTCCTGGGGAAATAGGAGAGCACCGGTTTATTCGGTGAGGTGGGTGAACATCGCCTCGGCGATGATCCGGTTCCCCTTTTCGTTGTAGTGCCCCGCGAAGATTTCCCCGAAGCCTCCGTCGCCGGCCGCACGGATCAGGGCGGCTTCCGGGTGGACGACGTCGTATTCATTGTCCAGGGCATCCAGAAAAGTCTGGTAGGTCCACCGCCCCAGCCCGGCGCGAAGCTCCATCTCCGGGTGGGAAGGCAGATGCACGATCATGAACCGGGCATCCGCCGCGGCAACCTTCTGACTGAAGGCCTGGATCACCCCCCAACCCAGGCGCTGTTCCTCACTCCGCTCCTGGAAGATGATCCGCTTCAGAAGCCAGCGGTTCTCCCGGTCAGCCTTCAGATCGACCACGGTGGCGAGCAGCTTGCTGTGCTGCCACCAGGAGGCCTTGAAATCCGCGGGATCGTAGAAGTACTCGTGAGCTCGCAGCTCCCAGTCGTCGAAATCGCGCAGGGTGTCGACCATCCGGTCCGGGGGCAGGACGGGAACGTTGATCAGGCTGATGCCCTGGTCCGTGAGGATGAAGCGTGGTTTGGCGAACGGCAGACCGCTCCGGGGGTCGTATAGCGGGCGCATGAGGTTCAGATTCCGTTTGAGGTTTTCCGGCTGGAAACCGAGTACCACCAGGTGGGGCGCGAAGGCGGCGCCGTGCTGGCTGAACCGCAGCATGGCCTGGTCGACACCGTAACCTCCAACGCCGAAATTCAGGACCTCGGCCGGGATTCCCGCCTCATTCAACCTCTGTTCCAGCACTGCGCCGAAGGAATGTTCGTAGGGGACATCGTCACCGTGGGTGAAGGAGTCCCCGAACAGGGCGATGCGAAGTATTCCCTCAGCGGGGTGGTCCGCATAGGCCGGAACCCGGGAGCGGATACCCTGGGAATTGTAGCTGTACATTCCGTTCGCGGATGCGCTGTGCGGGCGGGGCGCCCAGCCCAGGACCTTGTGATAGGTGACGATCGAATCGTCGGACTCACGCAGGGCCCGCCCCCGCTCGGCCACCATCTTCAGAGGCATTTTATGCGGGTGGATGATCCGGTTCTTGAAGTAGAAATTGCCCGAGGCGTCCCATTCTCCCGTGATCCGCACGGCTATCTCGGCGACAGCGAACAGGAAGACCAGAGTTCCCAAACTCAACAGTATTTTCAGGTGTATGTGTTTTACGGCTGTTTTCAAATGGAGTCCTCGCCGTGCATGAGAATGATTCCAGCAGGCTGTTGAAAAACCGGGCTCGGTCCTGTTGCCGATAGCGTATAATATCGCCCGTGGATGTGAAACCGCGATTATCCCGGCGGCTCAGCGCAGAAAAAACAGCGCCCCGCCGCTCACGGCGATGGCGATGCCGAACAGGCTCAACGGCGAGGGGCGGTCGCGGTACATCAGCCAGGCCGGGACGACCACGAAGATCGGCACCGTACCCAGCAGCACCTGCGCGATGCCGGCTTCGGTGTTCTTGATGGCCACCAGGGAAATCCACACCGAAATGAACGGCCCCATGATGATCGCCACCATCAGTGCTGTGACGCCCCGTCGGTCGCGCAGGCCGCGCAGGGTGCCGCGAATGTCGAGCCGAGGGACGACGGCCAGCCAGTAGAAGGCGGTGGCCCAGGTCAGGCGGATGAGCGTTGCGCCCAACGGTTCCACGCCCGTACTGCCCGAAGATGCGCCTGTCATGCCCAGCTTGGCCAGAACGCTGCCCACGCCCTGGCCCAGCGATCCGATCAAGGCCAGCAGCAGTCCTGCCCGCAACACCTGGCGGGACAATCCTCCGAAATCGCCGCTGCCCTCATCCTTGCCCACTGCAGCGATCATTACACCTGCGATGACCACGACGATCCCCGTAATGGCCCACAGGTTCAGATGCTCGCCCAGCATGCCCCAGGCGATGATTGTCGTGTAGACCGGAGCCAGAGCCATCATGGTCATGCTGCGCCTGGGCCCGACCAAGGTGAAGGCCTTGAAAAGGGCCGAATCGCCGATGGCCAGCCCGGCGATGCCGCTCAGTCCGATCCACACCTGGTCCTGCCAGGCCAGGCTCGCGGGCCAGACACAACCGTGCAGGATCAGGTGCACGGAGCCCAGACACAGGGTCGCGCCCGGCAAGCGCAACAGGTTGACGGTGGTCACGCCCAGCCTTTGACCGGCGGTGGTGAAGAAGACGCTGGTCCAGGAAAAGATCAGAGCGGCCAGGACGGCCATACTCTCGCCGAAGTAGGGGAAGGGAGGGTTCAAGGCGGAGTCCAGCCCATGGTTGAAGATGAGGAAAAATCGTCCTGTCGGGTCAGCGTGACCGTCGTGTGAAGAATGTCATGAGTTCACGGAATCGCAACCCCAATACGGTTGCCCTCTGAGGGGCAGGGCTGTAAAATATGATCGAGAGAGATGAGCCTTAATCACGGTGGGGTATCGATGCTCGAGCTCTTGACCGTTTTGACACCCATTGCGCTGATCGACAGCGCTTCGGTCACTCCTCTGGGGCTGGTGCCGCTGGCCACCATCCTGGCCGGAAAACGTCCAATCGGCACGGCTTTCGCCTTCCTGGCGGGGCTTTACATTTCCTACCTGATCATGTGCCTCCTCTTCCTGTTCGGGCTGAGCGCCATCCTGATGCGCCTGAACGTCTGGCTCAGTTACCGCTGGAACAATCCCGAGCCGGCCGACTTCGGGGTCCAGGTCCTGGTTGGCTTAATCATGTTGATCTTCGGCCTGCGTATCGCCGAAAAACGCCAGCGCAAGAGCGGCGGGAGGGAGCTTCAGTCCGGCGTGACTCCTGCTTCGGCCTTCGGTTTTGGTTTTCTGATGAATGTGGTGGGGTTCCCCGGAGCTTTGCCCTACTTCGCCGCTGCGGACCGGATCGCGCAGGCGGATCCACCGACATCAGGCGCAGTACTCGCGGTGGTTTATTACGTGACGATTTTCGTGCTGCCCTTGACGGCAGTCGTCCTGTTGCGCGCCCTGCTGGGGCAGCGGATGGATGCGATCATGCAGGCCATCCAGGGCTTTTTCGACGGCTGGGGCAAGCGCCTGATATTGGTTCTGCTTGTTCTGCTGGGGGTAATTCTGGTCGTGGACGGGGTCGCCTATTTCCTGGGCGGGCCCTTGATTCCCATCGGGTTTCCCGGCGGATCCGGACCTCAGTCGATGTAGATGAATCCGGGCGGCTCGAACCCGTTGAATCGCGTCGATTCCGAATACGTGTAGGCGCCCATGCTTCCTGCGATCAGCAAATCGTCCAGATGCATCTCCGGCAGTTCCACTTCCTTGATCCTGCCCTTTTTGTCGCGTGAAAACACGTCGATGGAGTCACACGTCGGCCCCGCCAGCACGTATT
>CBDUYZ010000204.1:0-5103 GCA_965371575.1 uncultured bacterium | reverse complement strand
GCGGGCCCAGTCCTTCAGATAATCATCCAGGGAATCACCGGACTCGACGACCGCGGTTAAAGGCGGCGTGTCTTCCATTGCCGCCGGTTCCTGCAGGATGAACTCTTCCGGCCCCACGCCGCAAACGGGACACTCATCGGGCGGATGGTCGCCCTGATGCTCGTAACCACAGACCTTGCAAACCCAGATTTTTTGTGCCTTCCCCGCCATGGTCTCTCCCGTTCGCTGGATGCCCTTCGCCGCCGAGCCCGGAGCGACGGGCTGCTCAATATAGAGTAGGTCGCCTTCCTCGGGATGTCATCCACCTGGGGAACTTATGTTACCGAATGCGAAGGCCCCCGGCTGCTCGAGTCGGGGACCTGCCTCCGCTTTCTGCCGATCAGCGCTACGAACGCGACCAGATCCAGTTTTACAACAGCCTGCTGGTCACCGCGCCTTTCGCCACGCTTCCTCGGCCGGGCCCTCGATGCGGCTCCAGACCTCTGCGGGGGTGCCGTCGCCATCAATGACCGTCACCTTGCCCTGCTTCTGGTAGTAGTTCACCACCGGCAGGCAGATCTTCTCGTGCAGTTCCAGGCGGTGAACGATGGTGGTGGTCTCCATGTCGTAACTCATGCGCCGCTCGGTTGTGCCGCGAGCGTCCAACCGCTTGATCAGCTCCAGGGTGGGACACTGGATGTCCAGAGTGAAGGACACCGAGGAGTTGATCTTGCGCAGTAGCCCGTCCAGGATGTAGGCTTGCACTAGAGTACGCGGAAAACCCTTGAAGATGAAGCCGCTGGCCTCGGGGTTACGTCGAATGAATTTTTCGATGAGCTTGATGACGATCTCGTCGGGCACCAGGTCGCCCTTGTCGAAGGCGGCCTGCGCGGCCCGGCCCACCAGGGACTTCTTGCCGATCTCCTCTTTCAGCATCTCGCCGGTGGACAAGTAGACCAGGTTGTACTTCCGGGCCAGGTTGCGCGCCTGGGTGCCGCGGCCCGCGCCGGGATAGCCCAGCAGCACGACGTTGAACAGGACCTTGCGCAGTTCCTGCTCGATAACCTCTTCCAGCTTCCGGTTGATCTCCTCGATCGGGCCCACGCCCTCGACGGGAAAGTACAGTCCCTGGTCCTGGTAGAACCGGGCCACCGGCGCCGTCTTTTCCTGATATTCCTTCAGGCGGTTCTTGATGACGGCCTCGGTGTCGTCGCTGCGGCCGGAGGTCTTGGCGCGTTTCAGCAGGCGCTGGAGCGATTCCTCCGGCGGCACTTCCAGACTGAGCAGGCAGGTGAGGGAGGTGTGCATCTTCAGCAGCAGGCCCTCCAGAATGTAGGCCTGCACGAATGTGCGGGGGAACCCGTCGAAGAGAAAACCGGCGGCGGCGGGATTGCTGGTGATCTTATTCTCGATGATCTGGACGATGATCTCGTCGGAGACCAGGCCGCCGGTCTCGATGATGGACTTGGCCGCAAGACCCAGTTCGGTGCCGTTGGCGATCTCTTGGCGCAGGATATCACCCGTGGCGATGTACACCAGATTGTGCTTTTTCATCAACAGTTCGGACTGGGTGCCTTTTCCGGCGCCCGGCGCACCGAACAGGGCTATGTTCAACATGGGCCTTTCCTCCTCGTATACCTGATTATTGCATAACCAGCCCCCCCCGCAAATGGACTATTCGCAACGCGGGACTGGTCCGGGGTCAGCCCAGGACGGATACAAGCTGAAATACACCCAGGGCCGCCAGGGCGACAGACGACGCCAACAGTAGGCCGCGCCTGCCTCGCGGACCGAGAAATGACGTTGTGCCGAGTAGAAGGATGAACAAGGCCAGGCTGAACACCATCGAAATGTAGAACGCGGCGACCAGCGCCACCGCATGGGCTGGAGTTTGACGCCATGCCTCAATGGCCAATGGTCCGAGGATGAGGCTCCAGCCGAGGTATGGGCCAGGATTGACCATATTGACCGCGACAGCCTGAAAAAGAGTCCGGGGGGCGGAGTGCGCCTCCATTGCGGCACCGTCTTTTTCGCGCCTCCATTCCAGGAACGCCCTGACGGCGAAATACAGCAGAAGGATCCCGCCGGCGGCCTTGAGAAAGTCCTCGAACCCGTCAGGCAGGCGGTGAAGGACCAACAAAATCAGGACCGCGATCGGCCCATCACTGATAAGTGGGGCAAGCGAGGCAGGGAGTGTTCGTCTCCAGCCGCTGGCGGCCACCCTGGACAGCAGAAACGCCTGCAGTGGGCCGGGCTGAGCCGCCGCCGCGAAAGCAAATCCACTGCCAATGATAATGTATTTCAGCAATTCAGTTGATCCGGATTAGTTCCGTGTTGCGTGGTCAGACTTTTTTGCAATGAATAAAAACGCGCTTTTTGCGAATAGATGGTCTGTCACGTTCCTTATCATGAACCGCCCCAGCCTGGATTGGTTGGGTCGTGTGCCGTAGCAGTTTCTTTGCTGAACAACCTCGAATCCATGCTGGCCCAGGAGCGCGGCGAGTGTTTGGGGCTCGAAATACAGGACATGATGGGCGGAATCGTAATATTTGCCGATATTTTTCCTTCTTAGGCCCTTTTGTTCCAGGTAATATTTCAACCTGTTCGACAACGACTTGATGTTGGGGACGGCCACAAAAAGATATCCATCGGTTTTCAATATCGAATGGATTTTTCTTAAATATTTATTCGGGTCTTTCAGGTGTTCAAGAACCTGATGCATGGTGACCAGATCATAACCGTCGCCCAGGTTGCCGGAAATAAAATCTCCATGGTCCACCTCGACACCCAGCCTGACGGACACGGCTTGGGTTGATTTTTCATCAACGTCATATCCCCGGGCCGACCAGCCGCGACTGATCGCCACTTCCAGCAGATACCCGTTGCCGCAACCAACATCGAGCACTTTGCCCGAGTTGATATATTTTTCAAATAACGAAAAATAAAAGTGATGTCTCTCCAGCAATGCTTCATGCCATAAATCAAAATCTTCGCCATTCAGATACTGTGAATAGTATTCGGAAAGATATCCATCGGTGTACTGCGGGTTCATGAATTGAAACCCGCATCCCCGGCACTTGGAAATATTTATCTCTCTGAAATCAATTTTGTTGTCCTTGATGTCGTGACTGCTGCAGACGATGCACTTCTTGATCTTTTCATCGAATTCGATCATTTCTTCCTCTTGGGAAAATTCATGGTGATTTCGGTTGGGCTGTATCTGGTCCACAGCTGCCTGTTGCCTGCGGCTCTCAAGTTTTCCAATACCTCTGCCGTGTGTCATTGTTGGTCCCTGTGATACTATACCGCATGGTTGCCGGACAATGGTGTCCATTGTTGATCGCCCGATCCTCGGGGGAATTCATGCTGACTGGAAAATCGCGTTATCTCGGCCTGATCCCCACCTTGTTGGCGTTATGCCTGGCCGCCTGCGTGCCCAAGAGCGATCAGGTTTCCAGCGCTCGCGCGACCCTGATCGGCCGCGCCGTGCTGCCGGCCGATACATTTCAGCCCGGGACACCGCCGGTGGGCCGCAAACTCGATCCCCGGATCAACGGCCGCGAACTTCCCTTCGGCGCCACACCCGTGCAGGGCTTCAGTTCGATGATTCCACGGGGCGGCGACGAGTATGTCGTGCTTCAGGACAACGGCTTCGGCAGCATGGCCAACAGCACAGACTATCCCCTGGGTTGGTTCCATCTGCACCTGGAGTTGGACGATCCCCAGCCCGGGGGCGGGCCGGTCGAGGTGCTGTATTACGTCACCTGGTCGGATCCCCTGGGAAAAATCCCCTTCGCCATCACACTGGCCGACAGCGCGGAGCGTCCCTTGACCGGCGCGGACTTCGATCCAGAGTCATTCGTTCGCATGAATGATGGCTCGTTCTGGGTGGGCGAGGAATTCGGACCTTCGCTGGTACATGTGGGGCCTGACGGCGTCATTCTCGAAAAACCCGTGCCGATTCCCGTGGTCCCGCCCCTGCGTCACTACTCCCGTGGTTCACCGGTGTTGCGCACGCCCGATCATGCGGATCTGCGTTTCCTGCGCAAGGAACAAACACGCCTCGACCTGGCCAACCTGCCGCGCAGCGGGGGGATCGAGGGCCTGGCGCGCAACGCCGCGGGCGACCTGCTTTATGCCGCGGTGGAGAAGCCCATGATCGACGACCCCGACTGCACGAGGCGTGTCATCCTCGAATTTGATCCCGCACGCCATGGCTTCACCGGGAATTTCTGGTTCTACCGCGCCGACCGGGAGGATATCTCCCTCGCCTCGCTGGAAGCCTTCAGTGATCAGGTGTTCCTCGTGCTCGAGCGCGACACCGGCGAGGGGTTGACGGCCGAGATCAAGCGTGTATACCGCATCGATCTGGGTGATCTCGACGATCACGGGAACCTGAACAAGACCCTGGTCTGCGACCTGACGGACATCGACGATTCCGGCGGCCTCACTCGCGCCGAAGATGGCGCCATCGGGCTTGGGCAACCCTATTCCTTTCCCTATATCACCCCCGAGTGCCTGGCCATCATCGACGACCGCACCCTGCTGATTGCCAATGACAACAACTACCCCCTGAGCGTCGGCCGCCGCCCGCCCGACACCCCCGATGACAACGAGTTCATCCTGCTGCGCCTGTCCCGGTCGCTGGCAGACCGCGACTGACCGTGAACGTGCGCAACCGCAACCACCTTCTTCTGTCGCTGTTACTGTTCTCGGCCGCCGTGCGGATGTTCTTTTATTTTCAGCTGCGCGGCACGGACCTGGCGGCCGTACCCCTGCTCGACAGCGAGACCTACCACGCTTGGGCTGTACGCCTGGTTGCCGGCGACTGGGGTTGGCACGAGACCTACTGGATGGGCCCCCTCTACCCCCACTTCCTGGCCCTGATCTACCTGGGCTTCGGCGTGGGCGGGCAGACAGTCCTGATCATCCAGCTGGGGATGTCGCTGCTGAACGTGTGGTTGGTGTTCCGGTTCGCCCGGGGCCTTCTCCCCGCGGATGACGACCTCCCTGCCCTGCTGGCCGCGACCCTGTACGCCTTTTACGGCGCTCCGGTCTTTTATGCCGGCCATCTGCTGATGGCTTCCCTGGTGACCACCCTGTACCTGGTATTGGGATTACGGA
>CBDUYZ010000203.1:0-5112 GCA_965371575.1 uncultured bacterium | reverse complement strand
GCACGACCATCAGGTTCACTTTGCCTGCCGCGGAGCGTATCCAACTTGCCATCTACGACATCCAAGGAAGGCGGGTCGCAACGTTGGCGAACGAAGAGTACTCTGTCGGCATGCACGAGGTGGTTTGGCAGGGCCGGGATGATTCCGGGCGGGCGGTTTCCAGCGGCACCTACTTCTATCGCCTCCAAAGGGAAGGGTCCACCGAGACGAAAAAGATGCTGCTCTTGAAATAGTCAGCGTCCCGATCTCTGAATAAGAGACATGGAGCCCGGTTGCGAGACCCACCAGGGGCAGCAAGCGGGCTCCAGTTTTGAGCGTGGCAGGGTCCAGAATGGAACCTGTCGTCGGTCAAATCATCCCGCTGGCGACCGAGTGGGAAGGATGGCCTTGCCTGGACCGGCTATTGTATGGTGGAATCGTGCCATGATGAGTTCTCCAGCACAAAAACCCGGCCCCGTCAATATTCGTGGCGCCCTACGTATGCTGGTCGGCCCGGTCGCCATCCTCGCGGTGCTGGTCGTGGCGGGTCGGTTTGCCGGCAGGTTCTGGCCCGACGTAGAAAACGCCGTGAATGGCCTGGGCTTTTCAGGATACCTGCTTTTCGTCGCCGCCTGGGTTTTGCTTTCTCTGACCTGCTTCCCGGTAGCGGTCCTGGGAGTTTCCGCCGGCGCCCTGTTCGGGCCTTGGGTAGGCATGGCCCTGGTCTTCCCCGCCGGTTTGGGTGGAGGGTCGGTTATGTTCTGGTTGGGCCGGGGGTTGTTGCGCGGGAAGATCAGGAAGCTGATCGCGACCCGCCCGAAGCTGACGGCGGTGGATCGTCTGGCCGGGGAACAAGCCCTGAAGCTCAACGCTTTGACCCGGCTTTCCCCCTTGAATTTCGGGCTGGCCTCCTACACACTCGCGGCGGGTCGCACGAACTTCCGAGCTTATTTCTGGGGGATGTTTGCCACCTTGCCCAGCATGATGGCGCAGGTCTGGTTCGGTTCACTGGCCCGGGAGGCCGGCTGGTCCAGCGGTGAACAGGGCTTTTCTGGCGGTAGAATTGGTCTGTTGGCGGCGGGGGTGGTTTTCTTCGGCGTCCTGACCTGGATGGTCGGCAAGATGGTCAAGCAGGCCTGGGATGAGGCTCCGGTCGGCGACCCGGAGGACTGATTCGTATCTACCGGGCGGGCCCGTGGAGATGATATGACCGACGACAACAACAGCAACATCATCAAATTCCCCGGCTCCGGTACGGAACCGGCAATTCTGCAACTGCGGGTGGAACTGCTTCTGATGCCTCTGCCGGTCTGGCGCAGGTTGCTGGTGCCCGGTCATTATTCCTTCTGGGATCTTCACGTGGCGATCCAGGACTGCATGGGGTGGGAGGATCGGCATCTTCACCAGTTCACCCTCGACGACGCCGGCACCGCCCAGAGGGTACGGCTGGGCATTCCCGACGATAGCGGGTTCTACGGCGTGAGCGATGTGCTTCCCGGGTGGGAGTACCGGGTCACACGGTTCATGAAGCCCGGCGCCCTGCCCGTGCTTTATACCTACGATTTCGGGGATGAATGGCAACATGAAATTCTCTTCGAGGCCACCTTGCCCGCCCACCAGGCCCAGGTGCTGCCCCGCTGCCTGGCGGGGGACGGACGGTGTCCTCCCGAGGACAGTGGAGGGCCGGTTGGTTGTCCGGATTCTCTCGAATCAGGCCTGAGCGAGGAATTCGATCCCGACGAGGTCGCCTTCGACGATCCACAGGAGCGGTGGAATCGGGCCTTCAGTAATGACTGATTCCTTTCTGAATACGGTTCCGTCGGGCCTGGTTCTGGTCGGCTTGATATTGTTGGGCCTGGCCGGTCTGGTCTACGGTTTTTCCCAGCGGATTCTTTTTCGCCGGAAGATGCGTGAGATGCGGAGTCAGCTCATGTTTCCGGACGCCCTCCGGGCAGATGAACCGACCGTCACAGCCGATGCCCGGCTGGAACGGGATCGGCTCAAACTGCTGGAGTATCAGAATCGTTTGCGCGTCCTGAACCATCAACTTGCCCTGGTGGAGGACAGGCAGCGGCGGGAACTGGCTGCGGCTATCCACGACGGCCTGGCCCAGCAGCTCTTCGGGATCCGGGCCAAGGTCACCCTGCTGAAATACCCCGACAGGGTGGAAAATCCCCAGGAAATCGTGCAGGAGGTCATGGACGTCCTGGATCGCACCATGCTGGACGCCCGCAATCTCTCCTTCGAGCTTTTCCCGCCGGTGCTCTACGAAATGGGGATCGAGGAGGCCCTCGACTGGCTGGTGCGCCATTTTTCCGAGCGAACGGGAATCAGGTGTCGAGTCGTCACCGAAGGTGACCGGGTGGAGGTTTCCGAGGATGTCCGCTCCATGGTGTACCATTGCATCCGTGAACTGCTGGCCAACGTCACCAAGCATGCCGAGGCCGGCGAAGTCACCGTTACCCTGGACTACATCCACCATTTCCTGACCATTGCCGTAGAGGACGACGGCATGGGTTTCGATGTCGCCCGCGAAGAGTCGCGGGTTCCCGACCCCGGCGATACCCAGGGCATTGGGCTGTTCAGTATTCGGGAACGCCTGCGGGTCCTGAACGGACGAATGCTCGTGGATTCCAAGTCCGGTCGTGGTTGCCGGGTTTTTCTTTCCATCCCCCTGGAGGATCCGGTCGACGGTTGATGCGATCGTGCGGCCCGGGAGTTGATCGCCATGGGAGAAATCTACTCATTGGCCTGCGCCCTGGTCTGGGCCGTTGCCGTCATTTTCTTCCGAAAATCCGGTGAAACGGTATCCCCGTTTTCCTTGAATCTTTTCCGGGTTGCCGTGTCCAGCCTGCTTTTCGCCCTGAGCATGGCGTTGTTGCGAAGACCCATCCTGGGCTGCGCCCCGCTGGAGGACTACCTGGTCCTCGTCGCCAGCGGAGTAATCGCCGTCGCGCTCAGCGATACCCTGTTCCACATGTGTCTGAACCGGGTGGGAGCCGGTCTCAACGCCCTCATCAGCACCCTGTATTCCCCCTTCATCATTCTGTTCGCCTTCCTGATGCTGGGTGAGCGCTTGGCCTGGGAACAATTTCTGGGGATGGCCCTTATCATCGGCGGAGTTCTCATCGCTTCGTGCAGCCGGACTCCGGAAGGTGTTTCGCGTCGCGATCTGATCATCGGTGTGTTGCAGGGCGTCATGTCCATGGCCACGCTGGGATTCGGGATCATCCTGGCCAAGCCCGTTCTCGAACGGACAGATATTCTGTGGGCCACGACCGTCCGGCAACTGGGATCGCTGGCAATACTGGCTCCGGTCGCCCTGCTGTGGCCCGGCCGCGCACGGCGTCTCGCCATATTCCGGCCCCATGCCGCCTGGAAATTTTCCCTGCCGGGGGCCTTCCTGGGTTCATACCTGGCCCTGATCCTGTGGATCGGGGGTATGAAGTACACGACGGCGGGCAACGCCGGGATTCTCAACCAGACCAGCACGATCTACATCCTGATCTTGGCTTCGATATTTCTGAAGGAGCCCTTCACTCGCAGCAAATGCCTGGCTGCGGCTCTGACCCTGTTGGGAATAATTTTTGTGATGGGATTTATATAATTTTCAGCTTTCCATTGTAACTGGCCAAATTTGTTGAATTTATATTGCGTCAAAAAACTTGTGTTTTTTTGCAACATATGTTATATAACACCCGTAATACATATCAAAATATCCAGAGTCCCGCGAAAGGCTTGCAATGGTTCGCAAAACGGTTTTCACCAGTGCTGACGTGATCAAGGCCGGTCTTGCGGTGATGGACAAGGACGGGGTGGAGAACCTCAGCGCCAGGCGGGTAGCCGAGGAGATGGGAGCCAGCACGGCTCCGGTCTACAGCAATTTCGCGAACATGGACGACCTCGTGGTGGCGATCAAGAAGGCCGCGGTCAATCTACTGCTGGATCTGACGCTGGAGAAACACACCGATGACTCATTCCTGAACATGGGGGTCGGGGTCATGGAGTTCGCGCGCCGGCACCCCCTCCTGTACAGCGCCCTGTTCCTGCAAGCCAACGACGAGTGCGATGCTGGCCCCGGGGTCATGCAGGAACTTCTGAAACGCATGGCGGTGCTGCCTGATCTGGAGCAGTTGAAGACGGTGGAGAGGACCATCCTGCTGCGCAAGGTGGCCCTATTCACCCACGGTCTGGCCACCCATATGTGCAATGGACTTCCGCCCGGGATCAAGTGGGAGGACCTGCTGCATCTGCTCGATGAGGTAGGGGTCGCCCTCCTGGCCGATGCGGTGGCTCGTTCCCCGCGTACCGAGAAGGATCTCGCCAGCCTCGGTTCACTCTGCGACATTCCCCTCAAGCCCACAAAGGATGCGAAGTGACATGAAGAGGTCTCTTCTTGCCCGCACCGGCGGCGCGGTCCTGGTTCTTCTTCTGACCGGGTGCCTGCTGCAGACCGGAACTAGTCTGGCCCAGGATGCCGACGTGAGCGATCCCACTCCGGTCTTCACCAGTGCCGAACCGCTCGGGCCGGTTATCGACGCCAGGCCCGGCGGCAGCGCAGTCCTGGACATCTTCGGCTGTGTCGAGGAAGCGCTCAGAACCAACGACCGGCTTCAGGCCGAGCGGTTACGCGCGGATGAGCTCCAGGGCCAGATGAAGCAGGCCCTTTCCACTGGACTTCCAACCCTTGATCTGGTCGGTGACTGGTCCCGTGGCCGGGACCCGAGCTTCGCGCTTGATTCCACCTTCGGCGGCGGAGGCGGTCTGGCTCCGCCGTCGGACAGCCCGGACTGGTTCCAGGAATGGCTGGGGGGTTTCGGGTCCTTTATCCCGGCCCCGCAGGACATTCCGGCCCAGACCTTTCTCAGGGGCAGCCTGGATTTGAACTGGAAGATTAATCCCATCCAGATCATGGGCGCTACAGGAGCAGCCAAGCTGGGGATCAGCCAACAGGTCCTGTCCGTTACTGCTGTCGAACACACCACCGCCGAAAGCACCGTCGGAGCCTACTACAGCATCATCCGAGCGGCCGAGAAGATCCAGGCAGTGGAGGCCGAGCTGGCCAATCAGACCGAACTGCTCGAAATCATGAAGATGCGCTACGAACTGGGCATGGCCACGCGTCTGGACACC
>CBDUYZ010000202.1:0-5121 GCA_965371575.1 uncultured bacterium | reverse complement strand
GTAATTCTGGGTTTCGCCACCTAGATCGTCATTCCCGGCAGTCCGACCCCGATCCAGTTGACCTATGAAATGGACCTGCCACACGCCCCCGCCGGTAGAATTGTCATCACCATGACCGCCGAAGGTGACCTGCCCCGTCACCTGAATCTCGAATTCCCACCCGGGGTTTTCCGCGACGCCAGGAACGGGGTCAGCTATCATAGCGCCACGGCCAATGAACTGAATCCGGATGGAAGTCAGGGCAAATCCCTGGAACTCGAGAAAATCCGGGACGGCTGGCAGGTTGCCACCCGGAAAGCAAAGCGGGTGGGATTCATCTATCTGGTCGACCTCAACCGGGCCAATAGTCTGGAAGGAGATGTACGGCGTCACATCTCCACGCCAGTGAAGGGCGGTCTGAGGGTGGCCGGCTTCGAGGCCTTCCTGCAGCCGGTCGGCCCAGAAGTAGACGACATCACAGTCACGATTCACAACCCCGACAACCTTAAGGTGCTGGTTCCCTGGCCCGCCCTGGTCAAGAGCAGTGACTTGGCCATGAGGAACCAGCCGCCGGTTCCGATTCACCAGGCGAACATCAGCCAGGGCCAGGGCTATCTACCCACCCCGGACGTGACCCCACGGAACGGCACCGATCCCGGCAAGGCCCCAACCACTCGGCCGGTGCCCGCGAACCTGTTGTTCCACCCCCAGAGCCTGGCGGATCTCAACAACGCCCTGTTGGTCTGCGGCGACCTTCAGGTCGTCTCCACCCAGGTTCGGGATTGCGTCATCCAGCTGGCGACCGACCATCTCTGGAGCTTCCCCCTGGATAGCGCCCTGGACATGGTCCGACAAATCGCCCGTACGGAGATGGGCTTCTTCGGCTCGGCTCCCACCTCCCAGATCACCGTGATCCTGGCGGCGAACCGGATTTCCGGCCAGGATAATTTCGACGTCTACGGCGTCCACACCGGCAGTTCCGTGCTGGTGATGATGGACCCGAACACCACCTGGGGCGATCTCATGGATCAATCGTCCAGCGTCATCGCCCATGAGATGTTCCACGGTTGGCTGGGAGAGGCGATCCCCCAGAAGGATCCGGACATGCTGTGGTTCACCGAAGGCGCCACCACCTGGTACGCGGCGAGGATGCTGACGGCGACCGGTATCTGGAGTCCGGACCATGCCCGGGCCGTCCTTGAGGCCCGCCTGGAACGTGACTACAAGCGGAGCCCCCTGAAGGCCCAAATGTCCGTGGCCAAAGCCGCGTCCGAGGTAATGGCCGGGGCCGACCAGGTCCGCTTCGCCTACGCCGGCGGCGTGAGCGCCTGCATGAATCTGGATCAGTGGCTGACCGAACTCACCGGTAAACAGCGGCCTCTGGATCTGGTTCTGCGCCACCTCTATGAAACCCGGGACGGTTCGCCCCTGACCCGTCTGGCCCTCGAAAATGCCATCCTGGAGACCACGGGGGTCGACTGCAGGGCCTGGCTGGATAGTCACGTCTACAAGAAAACGACCTTGCCCACCGTCATTCGGTTGATATAACTTCCTGAGGAGAGGTAGAGGGGGTGTCTCATCACCCCTTCTACCTCCCTGGAAGTCATACCAAGCGCATTTCCAACAGGCGGTGGACGGAGCATGGGACAGCATCCGGAAAAGAAATTCACCAGGACGCTCGTCACCAGCGCACTTCCCTACGCCAACGGCGACATCCACCTGGGACACCTGGCCGGAGCGTACCTTCCCGCGGACATCTACGTGCGGTTTCTGCGTCTGCGGGGCGAAGAGGTTCTCTACATCTGCGGCAGTGATGAGTATGGAGTGCCCATCACCCTGACGGCCGAGAAGCTGGGGATTTCGCCCCAGGAACTGGTGGATCGGAACTACGTCTCCATCCGGAAATCCTTCGCGGATTTCGGCATGAGTTTCGATAACTTCAGCCAGACCAGCCGTGACATCCACACCGAGACAGCCCAGGACTTTTTCACGGACCTGCATGACCAGGGCGTTTTCAAGCAGAAGACCACGGAACAATTCTTCAGTCCCAGCCAGAACCGGTTCTTGGCCGACCGGTACATTGAGGGCACCTGCCCCAAGTGCAGCAACGAGGACGCCCGCGGCGACCAGTGCGAAAAATGCGGAACCACCCTTGATCCCACCGAGCTGATCGATCCACGCAACGCCATGGACAACAGCCCCCTGGAGCTGCGCGAAACGACCCACTGGTTCCTGCCTTTGGCCACTTGGCAGAAAAAGCTCGAGGCGTTCCACGGCCGGCATCCTGAGTGGAAGGAAAACGTGCTGCGCTACTGCAACGGCTGGTTCGCCGACGGTCTGCAGGACCGGGCCATGACCCGCGACCTGAGCTGGGGCGTGCCAGTGCCGCTGCCCGACCACGAAGGCAAGGTGATGTTCGTCTGGTTCGAGGCCCCTGTCGGTTACATCTCCGCCACCCGTGAGTGGGCCACAGCAAGCGGCGACCCAGAGGCCTGGAAGACCTGGTGGCAAAGCCCCGACACCCGCCTGGTGCACTTCATCGGCAAGGACAACATTTTTTTCCACGCCCTGCTGTTCCCGGCCATGCTCATGGCCCACAGCGAGAACTACGTGCTGCCGGAAAATATCCCGGCCAACGAGTTCCTGAACCTCGAGGGGCAGAAGCTGTCGACAAGCCGCGGCTTTGCCGTCTGGCTACCCGAATTCCTGACCAAGTTCCAGGCCGATTCCCTGCGCTACACCCTGGCCCGCAACCTGCCTGAAACACGGGACATGAACTTCACCTGGGAAGGCTTCCAGGCCCGCAACAACAATGAACTGGGCAACAATTTCGGAAACCTGGTCAACCGGGTCTTCACCTTCACCCACAAGTATTTCGACGGCCGGGTGCCCGCATGGTCGGAAGAGATGATGACCGACCTTGACCGGCGAGCCCTGGACGAGGTCGCCGCCGACCTCGCCAAATGGGCCGGTCATCTGGAGAAATTCGAGATCAAGGCGGCCATGGAGGCCTGCTTCCACGCTGGGCAGGTCGGCAACCGCTACTTCGACGAGGCCGCCCCTTTCAAGACACGCAAGACCGATCTGGAGCGCTGCGGACACAGCCTGGGCGTAATCATCCAGGTCCTGCGCATGCTGACCCTGATGCTCGCGCCGATCGTGCCGTTCAGCATGGAAAAGCTGTGGAGCTGGCTGGGCATGGAAACCGATCTATGGCACGGCGGCTGGGCCGAAGGCACGCGGGACATCCCCGCCGGGCGTTCCCTGGGCACACCTGAAATCCTGTTCCCGCGGCTGGACGACGAGTTGATCCAGCCCGAAATCGAGCGTCTGAAACGGATGCTGGAAAAATGACCGGTTGATGTCCGGCCGGTCCTATTCTCCGTCCCCGCCGAACATGAACTTGACGCCCGCCTTGACGATGTAACCTGTGTAATCCAGCGCGAGTGGCGTATCGTCTTCCTTCAGGGCCGGCCGGCCTTCATACTTGAAGTCATCGATGACCGCGTCGCGCCAGCCGACAGTCAGTTCAAGGGATGTCGAACCGCCCACCGCGAATTCCGCCAGGCCCATTGCTTCGAGGGCCAGCCCCGAAGACCCCGTAATATCCCCCTCCCCCCAGTTGACGTTGTTCTCGCCCGTGATCTTGACCTTGCCGTCGGGAAAAACCAGCCCCAGGCCCGCCGCGCCCCCGAGGGCCCAGCGGCCGGTGCGCAGCGGCGTCCAGTACAGGTGGGTCATGAAGAAATTGGCGTCCAGATCGAGGTCGGCGGTAATATCGACGTCGGTGCCCTCGACCCGGGCGTACTGTCGATCCCAGGAGAAGCCCAGGGAGAAGGCGGGCGACAGGTCGTAACCCAGATGGAAGGAAAGGGAAAAGCCCGCATCCAGATCGGGGAAATTGAATCCGTCGATGGTTTGTTCGTAGAAGCGGAAATCAGCATCGTTGATGTCGCCCATGGCCATGCCGCTGACTCCGCCGGCCGCCTTGAACCAGCCGCCGGCCGCAGCCGGGGTTGATCCGCTGACCAGAAGCACCAGCACGGACGCGGTGATCGCCAGAACCCGCACGGACTTGCCAGTAGATCGACGGTCGCTCACGTCTGCCTCCCTAAAAAAATTACGATTTTACTGAATTCCAGAGCCATTCGAACCGATATGATACTAACATGCCCTAACGGGGGCCAGCAACATTGACGGAAGCAACCTCCGGGATTGAACCGGTTAGCGGCAATCATTTGCCTGAACATGCAAGGATGGATCATGAAGAAGACCGCCCTGAAAATCGTGGCGTTGACGATCTGCCTGTCGGTCACTGCGGGGATCGCCGTTGAATCCCTGGCCGACGAGCTGGAGAATTTCAATACTCGCGACCTGGAAAATCACCTCCGCAAGACCAGCAAAGAGCTGAAGACCATGAAGAACCTGGAGAAGAAGCTCACATCGGCCGCCCGTCAGTCTTCGAACACCGCCCGGAAGACGGCCATCAGCAATCTTCGGGAGCACATGGGCCAGTGCATCCTCAGGCGCGAAAACGACCTGGGCCAGGACCACACCATCAAGATGCACGGCAAGGAGGTGACCAGCGGCACCACGGCCGCAGCGGAGGTCGGCACCCCGGTTGGCACCAGCAGGGCCAAGACTTCGCTGAACTTCAAGGAAGGCCTCGCGGGTCTCCGGCTGCGCCAGCTGTCCCGCATGCAATCCATCTACGTTTCGGCCATACAAAACGAGCAGCCGGCCATCGAAAGACAGGGCGACTCCCTGGATCGTTACACGACCCAGGTGCGCCGGTTCCGGGAAGAGCTCGAAAGAAGCAAGAGCATCCTGGATGCCGAACTGGAAAAACGGGCCCGGGAACAGGAATTGAAAAAGGAACAGGAAAAGGGAGAATACCCGCCAGGGTTGTTTCTCACCTTGAAGCGTCGAAGGCCGCCTTACGGGCGGCCTTCTGCATGCTGTCGTGTTCGGTCGCGGTCAGGGCCAAATGTTCCCCCGCCTGTTTGTATTCACCCTCCAGATCCAGGTCAAAGAGCGCGCGGTCATCCGTGTTCAGACAGCAGGGCACCCCTGCGGTCAGGAATGTTCGCAGGGGATGGTCACCCCAGGCGGAGATGCCACCGGTAGCCAGGTTGGATCCCG